>JAISIS010000064.1 GCA_031261905.1 Burkholderiaceae bacterium | reverse complement strand
ATGACCGCTTTGAAAGTAAAAACATTGCCGGTGTGGGTGTGATTTTCTATGTCATGCTGGCGCTCCGCGCCGAGTTGCGCAAGCGAGGGGTATTTGATGGGAAAAACCAGCCACGGCTGGATAATCTGCTGGATCTGGTGGCGCTTGGCACGATTGCGGATGTGGCGCGTCTGGACAGGAATAACCGTATCCTGGTGGCACAGGGCCTCAAACGCATCGCGGCAGGCAACATGCAACCAGGTATAGCCGCCATTTTCCGCGCAGCTGGGCGTGAATGGCGCAAGGTCAGCACCTTTGACCTGGGTTTTACGATCGCGCCGCGCCTTAATGCCGTAGGACGCCTATCGGATATGGCGCTTGGCGTGGAGTGCCTGATAACGCATGATGAGGGTCGCGCCTGGGAAATTGCGCAAAACCTTAATGCCATCAACCAGGAAAGGCGCGAAATCGAAAGCGAAATGCAGGAAGAGGCGCTCGCCATGCTGGAAAATTTTCAGCCGCAGGAGCACGTTTCCATTACCGTGCTTAATGCTGCCTGGCATCAGGGTGTTATCGGCATTCTGGCTTCCCGGCTGAAAGACAAGTACTTCCGCCCGGTGTTTGTTTTCGCGCCGGACAAGGATGGCGCCATCCGGGGTTCAGGCCGCTCCATACCCGGCTTTCACCTGCGGGACGCGATTGATCTGGTAGCCAAACGCCACCCGGACATCATTTCCCGTTTTGGCGGTCATGCTATGGCTGCCGGTTTAACCCTGCGTGGTGACGCGTACGATACGTTTTGTGAAGCGTTTGAGGATGTGGCGAAAGCGCAACTGGGGCAGGCGCAACTGGAGCGGGTGATTGAAACAGACGGCACGCCTGATGACTCGTGTTATACGCTGGATTTTGTCCATCTTCTTCAGAACCGGATATGGGGTCACGGTTTCGAGTCGCCGCTTTTCAGTGACCGCTTTCGCATCGTCAATCAGCGCGTACTCAAGGAACGGCACCTCTCGCTGCAACGCGAAAAAAACGGTATGCCGCTTTCAGCCAGCTGGTTCAACCACTCTGCCCTGCTGCCTGCGGAAGTACAACTGGCTTTCCGGATTGCAGGCAACGAATATAACGGCATCACCTCTATGCAACTGATCGTTGAATATGCGCAGCCCGCCTGAAAAAGCACATGACGAAGCCGGGCTAATGGACTATAGTTAGCCATATAACCACTTAACCACTTTCACTCGGGTGGCCTCATGGATTTCGATGTTGTCATTGTCGGCAGCGGGCTGGCAGGTTTGTCTGTCGCGCTTCGCCTTCCGTCTTCCTGCAGAATCGCGCTGATCTGCAAACGGACGCTGGACGAAAGCGCCAGCAACTATGCCCAGGGCGGCATTGCGGCAGTGCTTGATCCGGTAGATTCCGTTGAACAGCATGTTGCCGATACCATGCGCGCGGGCGCAGGGCTTTGCGAAGAAAGCGCAACGCGCTTTATTGTGGAAAACGGCGCGGAAGCCATAGACTGGCTGATCGCCCAGGGCGTGCCTTTCTCGCGCGATGAAAATTTTGCAATTGGCTTTCATCTGACCCGCGAAGGCGGGCACAGCGAGCGCCGCATCATCCACGCTGCGGATGCTACAGGTCATGCCGTTCAGGTAACGCTGGAAAACAAGATCCGTGCCAGCGCCAATATCAGCGTATTTGAAAACCATTGCGCGGTTGATCTGATAACTTCGGACAGGCTGGGAGCCAATACCAGTCCGCCCCGCTGTCACGGCCTGTATGTGCTGGATGAAAAAGCCGGTAAGGTGCGTACCTTTTCCGCCCGGCAAACCGTGCTGGCAACAGGCGGCGCGGGCAAGGTTTATCTTTATACCACCAATCCTGATACCGCCAGTGGCGATGGCATTGCCATGGCATGGCGTGCCGGATGCCGTGTCGCCAACATGGAGTTTATCCAGTTTCATCCCACCTGCCTGTACCATCCCTGGGCAAAGTCCTTTCTGATTTCGGAAGCGGTGCGGGGCGAAGGCGGCCAGCTGAAATTGCCGCCGGAAGCAGGCGCTGACGCCGGGAAACGCTTTATGGAGTGGCATGACCCGCGCGGCGAACTGGCTTCGCGCGATATTGTCGCCAGGGCGATTGACTTCGAGATGAAGAAACGCGGGCTGGACTACATCAATCTGGACATTACCCACCAGTCGGCCGATTTCCTGAAGAGCCATTTTCCGACTATTTATGCGCGATGCCTTGAGCTGGGCATTGATATCACCAGGCAGCCCATCCCCATCGTGCCTGCGGCGCACTACACCTGCGGCGGGATTGTCACCGATATGAAAGGCAGGACCGATATTGAGGGGCTGTATGCGGTAGGAGAAGTCGCCTGTACCGGCCTGCATGGCGCAAACCGGCTTGCCAGCAACTCCCTTCTGGAATGTCTGGTGCTGGGCCGGACAGCGGCGGCGGATATCGCCGTACAGGCGGATACGGGCCTTACTTTCCTGCCGCCCTGGGATGAAAGCCAGGTATCAAACCCGAATGAGGAAGTGGTTATTTCCCATAACTGGGACGAGTTGCGCCGTTTCATGTGGGACTATGTCGGCATTGTCCGCACCACCAAGCGCCTTGAGCGGGCGCAGCGGCGCATCCGGCTGCTGAAAGAGGAAATTGACGAGTATTACGCCAACTTTATTGTCTCGAACAACCTGCTGGAGTTACGCAATCTGGTTGAAGTGGCTTCGCTGATTGTGGAAAGCGCCCTTTCCCGCCACGAAAGCCGGGGGCTGCACTACAGTTCGGATTTTCCGCAAACCCATCCCAAGGCATACCCCGGCAGTCTGACGCCGCAAAAAGGGCGGCGCTCCCTGCTGAGCTAGACTTCTTCCCAGTTATCATCATCATGGTCAGTCGCTGCCTTGCCCGGCGCTTGCGATGCCGGAGGGAGCGCCGCTCTGGCGGGCGCTTTCAGTTGACGTGTACCTCCAGTAGCCGGACGCTTAAGGGCAGGCTTCGCGGCAGGTTTTGCCGCTGGCCGCGCAGCCGGAGCCGCCGCAGCCATCCCCGTCCTGAATACGCTCAC
>JAISIS010000172.1 GCA_031261905.1 Burkholderiaceae bacterium | reverse complement strand
TGAGCAAAGGCAAATTGAGGATACAACCGAGTTCCTGAAAGAATGGAACTTCATCATTACACAGTCCGGCCAACATGTTTTAACACGGGCAGCCATTTTGCTGTTCGGGCAGGACCGTTGCGTCAGATCACTTTTGCCAAGGCCCGTGCTGGATTATCAGCGTATAGATACCCATTTTGAAAACTGGTCGGCTGACGAGCGATGGAATGACCGTGTGGTTTTTGAGGAAAATCTCTTCAAAACATGGCGCGGACTGATAGCAAAATATGCGCGGGTTGCCGAACGTCCGTTCAGTATTGACCCGTCAACCATGCGCAGGACAGATGACCCGCCCGATCATGTTGCTTTTCGGGAAGCAACGATCAATCTGCTGATTCATCAGGACTATGGGGATTTGTATCGCAAGGCTCTGCTGCAATGGTTTACTGACCGCATACGCTTCTGGAATCCGGGCGACGCATTTGCTACGAAAGCGCAATTACTGGAGTTTCGGGAAAAGGAAATCCGCAACCCGCTTATTGTCAACGCGTTCCGCCGCATCGGATTGAGCGATCAGGCCGGGACAGGCATCCGGGCTATTTTGCGAAACTGGCATCAACTGGGGTATGTTCCTCCTGTGATTGAAAACGACAAGGCAGGGAAGTCCTTTGGATTGGTATTGTTAAAGAAACCTCTGGTAACAAAACCTGTCAAACAGTTGGTGGAGGAACTAAAGGCACACTTGCCGACAGAGCAAATAAATGTATTGGCCATGGCTGCACATCAGGATGAATTGACAGTAACGGATGCAGCCATGGTGACTGGCGGAAATCTGAAAGATGCTGGTGAGGCGTTAAATGACCTTTGCCGCCAACAATTGCTTACAGCGTTGGATGAGCGTAGTTATGCACTGGCAATAACGATCAGGGATAAATTGAAACGCTTTGAGGATGCGGATAATGCTGACGCTGGAAAACCAGATGATGACCAAGTCAGGGACCAAGTCAGGGACCAAGTCAGGGACCAAGTTAGGGACCAAGTCAGGGACCAAGTCAGGGACCAAGTCGAAGGCCGGGCAGGATTGAGTCAAAGCCAGATTGATGTATTACGCCATAGCGTCGGTGATAAAACCATCAGCGAATTGATGCAGGTAATGGGCAGAACCAGCAGGAATAAATTCCGGAACCAGGTTGTCCATCCGCTTTTGACAGGCGGCTGGCTTGAAATGACTATTCCGGATAAGCCAAACAGCAGCAAGCAAAAGTACAGGCCGACAAGTAAAGGATTGGATGCGCTGAAAGAATAGCCATCATAGAGAGTCTCAATTTATATCAGTACCCGAACTGGCTATCAGAAAACTGAAACGATGTCTGTGAATCACACATACCAAAAAAGGGAGAACATCATGCTCTCCCTTTTTGTATGGCGATTACCGCTGTCTTACTTGCGTGTGTCCACCTGGATCAGGGGTTCGTCGGCGACAGGGTGATGCTCCCTGCGACGGCGCGGTTCGCGGCGACGGGGAGGCTCCTGTGTTTCCTGTGTGGCCCTTTCCTGCGCCTGACGCAGTTTCTCCGGATCGGTTGATGCCATTGTCAAACCGGCTGACGCCAGTACAGCATCAAGATCCTCGGTTGCCGGTTGCGGCACGGTTTCAGTAATAACGATGGCTTCGGTTTCCAACGTTTCCACCACCACAGGAACCTCCTCCGGTCCGGTGACAAGCTCATCCGCAACAATAACCTCTGCGGCAGGAATCACTTCCTGGTAAGCGGCTGCATTGACTTCTTCCGTATGAGAAAGAGGCGAGGCGGGGAAATCGGAAATTTCCAGTTCTACTTTTTCATCAGGTACTTCTCCCTCTTGAGACGGTACGCCTTCCTGTGCCGCCTCTGCGGCTACCGGCTGGCTTGCCGACTCCATGATTTCCTCAGGTTTGGCAGTCGGAACAGTTTCTTCATGAACCGCTTCATCATTGGGGTCATAAAATGCCATCGGAGGCATCTGCTGGTCATTCGTTTTCTTTTCAGGAATTGCCCTGGCGTCCGGGCTACGGATAGCATCACCAACGCTTTCCCCAGCCTCACGCGATTCAACCGCGATGATTTCCGCCACTTCCACGCTGTCGGCGATACTGTCACGATCACGACGATTACGGTTGCGTCCCCCTCTGCGGCGACGGCGGCGGGTTTCTTCCTCCCTGCGGCCTTCCTCTTCAACAGGTGCGGCGGTAGCGCTTTCAGGCATATCCGCTTCTTTGGATTCCAGTTCCCTGAGCACTTCACCATTGGTATCCAGAAGTTCCGTTACCTCGGCGCCGACCGGTTTTTCCTTCTGCGCGGCCTTGCCTCCGGAACGGCGTCCCTGTCTTTTTTCTCCGCCTGCGCCTTCTTTGGGTTGGCGGGGCTGCTTGCGGGACTGGGTTTCGGATGCCGCAGTCGCAGTTTCCACAGCGACCGTTTCCGTAACTACCGGCGATGGCGTTTCTGTTGCCGTCCGTTCCTGACGGTCACGTCCCCTGCGACCGCGTCCACGGTTGCGCGTACGTTGCTCGCCAGTGCGTCTGCCACGGGATTCACGCGCGGGTTTTACCGGCTCCGGCGCTGCTTCTTCGGCTTTTCCACCGCCAAAGAACGCCAGCACCTTGTCCCAGAAGCCGGGAGTTGCGGGCGGCATAGGAACTGCTGCCGAGGCAACCGGTGTTGGAGCAGGCGGCGGCACATCGGGAGAAATGCTCTTCACCAGCGCTTCCTGGCGGGGCTTGGGCGTTTCCTTCTGTGTCTTGTTGAAGCTCATATCAACATCGGTTGACTCTTCAGCCAGTTCATAACTGAGCTGGGTATCGTCCAGACGCGGGTCATCGTGTTTCAGACGCTCCAGCTTGTAGTGAGGCGTTTCCAGATACTTGTTGGGAATCACGATAAGGGTAACGCGATGGCGCGCCTCGATTTTCATCACTTCGCTGCGTTTTTCGTTCAGCAGGAAGGCGGCGACATCTACCGGCAACTGGATATGGATTGCCGCCGAGCTTTCCTTCATGGACTCTTCTTCCATGATACGGAGCACCTGGAGAGCAAAGGATTCCACATCGCGGATATGGCCGGTGCCATTGCAGCGCGGGCAGGTGATATGGCTGCCTTCCGAAAGGGCGGGGCGCAGGCGCTGGCGTGAAAGTTCAATCAGGCCAAAACGGGAAATCTTGTCCATCTGCACCCGCGCGCGATCCTGGCGCAGCGCGTCTTTCAGGCGGTTTTCGATTTCACGCTTGTTTTTAGGCGTTTCCATGTCAATGAAGTCAATCACGATCAGGCCGCCCAGATCGCGCAGGCGCAACTGGCGAGCCGCTTCCTCGGCGGCTTCACAGTTCGTGTTGAACGCGGTGGTTTCAATATCACCGCCACGGGTTGAGCGCGCCGAGTTGACGTCAATGGAAACCAGCGCCTCGGTGTGGTCAATGACAATGGAGCCGCCAGAAGGCAGGGGAACCACGCGGGAATAGGCCGTTTCAATCTGGTGCTCGATCTGGAAACGGGAAAAGAGCGGTATATCGTCACGATAGCGCTTGACTCGGTGCACCATGTCCGGCATAACGTGGCTCATGAACTGGCGCGCCTGTTCGTAAACCTCATCCGTATCCACCAGGATTTCGCCGATATCCGGCTGGAAATAATCGCGGATGGCCCGGATAACCAGTGAGGATTCGTGGTAAATCAGGAAAGCGCCAGGCGCGGAATGGCCGGCTCCTTCAATCGCGCGCCAGAGCTGGAGCAGGTAGTTAAGATCCCATTGCAGTTCTTCCACGCTCCGGCCAATCCCGGCGGTGCGGGCGATAACCGACATGCCGGAAGGAAGCTCAAGTTTCTCAATGTTTTCACGCAACTCCTGGCGGTCTTCCCCTTCAACACGGCGCGAAACGCCACCGCCGCGCGGGTTGTTCGGCATCAGGACAAGATAACGGCCCGCAAGCGAGATAAAAGTCGTGAGCGCTGCCCCTTTGTTGCCGCGCTCTTCCTTTTCCACCTGGACCATCAGTTCCTGACCTTCGCGCAAGGCATCCTTGATGGAGGCGCTGCGCACATCAATACCTTCCCTGAAAAGACTCCTGACTACTTCCTTGAAAGGCAGGAAACCGTGACGGTCTTCGCCATAATTGACAAAGCACGCTTCAAGCGAAGGCTCGATGCGGGTGATGACAGCCTTGTAAATATTGGATTTATGCTGTTCCCTGCCTGCTGTTTCAATATCCAGATCAAGGAGCTTTTGCCCATCCACAATCGCCACACGCAATTCTTCCTGCTGTGTTGCGTTAAACAACATACGTTTCATAATCAGTACACTCCGGGGCCTTGCAAGGCCGTTTTACGCCGCTGGCACTATGTGTGCGCGGCCATTATTTATTCGGGTGTACGCGAGGAGGGGTGGCGGAAAAGAAAAAGCATCCCGGCGGGCGGTCTGGGCATGAAAAACCCCATATCCCCGCTGGATATGCCAAAGTCTGATAAGTTGTCACATCGGCTGCAACGCCAGCAATATGCATTTCGGTATGTTTTAAAAAAACGGCTTATCCGGGCAAGGCAAACCGCTTTACATTAAACAAATGGCAATTTTTTATCAAACCAGACTGGCGGCAAACACGGTTTTATACGTTCTTTTTTTATGCCCGCCGCTTTCATATTCTTCAAATTTCCTGCGCACCATTCCACTTTTTCGCCAGAACCGGTTGCTGCTTCAGGGCGCAACCCTGATCGGCTGAAAAAGCGCGTACACAACTTACCCATTCAATTTGCCGAACTGGCGAGGCCAATGGATATGCCCCCTGTACAGAATGCTAAAATTCACAGCATGTACAAAAAGCGGTTGCGCAAGGAACGCGCAAACCACGACAGGATTATATATTCAAATGAAGCGAATTAACAGGGGCAGGGTAGGAGAAAGCACAAAAAGACGGCAGGAAGCGCCTGCAGCTTCCCGTCCGGCGCAGGTAACGCGCTTTACCGTAACGGAAAACGAGGCGGGGCAGCGCATTGACAATTTTCTCTTCAAACAGTGCCGGG
>JAISIS010000141.1 GCA_031261905.1 Burkholderiaceae bacterium | reverse complement strand
CGCCACGTTTCATGAAAGCGCGGGAAACCACACGCGGCAAGCTGGTAAGCGATTTTCTGGAATCGGATTTGCCCCCCCTGGAATATATTGACGCGATCAGGAAGGATGCACACCGCTACAATGGTTTTAACCTGCTGATTGGCGACAGGGAAACCATGATCTGGTTTTCCAATTGCGGATATGGCCGCTCAATCAACGGCAAACCGCTCCGTCCCGGCATATACGGCCTTTCCAATGCCCTCCTGGACGATCCCTGGCCCAAAGTGGTGCGCACCCGCGCGCAATTTGCCAGCCTTTTGGGGCAACGAGCGCCTTCCGATGCATATTTCGAAATGCTTTCCGACACCACGCCCGCGCCGGACGACCATCTCCCCGAAACAGGCATTGGTTATGAACGGGAGAAGGCGCTTTCCTCTGTCTGCATCTTCACGCCGGAATACGGCACGCGCGCGTCAACGCTGGTACAACTGTATGACGACAAGCCGCCCGTGCTGAGCGAACGTGTGATACGCTGAAGCAATGATAGCCGATGACATTGACCAGGCCCTTCAGGAACTGGAGGGTAACAAGCTGCTGCGCAAACGGCGCGTGATTGCCTCACCCTGCACCGTGCAGGCTGAAGTGGATGGCCGATCCATGCTTACCTTCGCCAGCAATGATTATCTCGGTCTGGCAGCCAGCCCCATCCTTGCGGAAACGGCAGCGGAAGCCGCGCGCCGCTGGGGTGTAGGCTCCGGTGGTTCCCATGTGGTCACGGGCCACATGCAGCCTCATGAAGCGCTGGAACAGGCGCTGGCGGATTTTACCGGCGCGCCCCGCGCGCTGTATTTCAGCACTGGCTACATGGCCAACCTGGGCATTGTGCCCGCACTGGCTGGCCGGGGCGACGCGGTCTTTTCAGACCGCCTGAACCACGCCTCACTGATTGACGCTGTTTTGCTTTCACGCGCGGAGAACATCCGCTACCGGCACAATGACATGGCGCACCTCGCCTCCCTTCTGAAGGAAAGCAAGGCGAAACGCAAGCTGATTCTGACGGACTCGGTTTTCAGTATGGATGGTGATATTGCCTCCCTGCCCGCACTTTTTGAATTGGCGCAAGCGCATGACGCCTGGCTGGTAATTGATGACGCGCACGGCTTTGGCGTGCTTGGTCCGCATGGGCAAGGCAGCATGGCGCATTTCGGGCTGCCTTTTCACCCGCGTATTCTCTATATGGGAACGCTTGGCAAGGCGGCAGGCGTTTCCGGTGCTTTTGTCGCGGGCGCGGACAATGTGATGGAATGGCTGTTGCAACGGGCAAGAACCTATACCTTTACAACCGCCACCAGCCCCGTGATTGCCGCCACGCTTGTCAAAAGCCTGGAGCTGATCCGCGAGGGGAATCATTTGCGCGAGCGGCTGTTCTCACTGATTGAACGCCTGCGGGCCGGGCTTTCGCATACCCGCCTCGAAATGCCCCCTTCATCCACAGCCATTCAACCTGTCATACTGGGTAGCAATGAAACAGCCCTCCTGGCCTCAAAAGCGCTCGCTGACCAAGGTATTCTGGTTCCTGCAATACGACCGCCAACCGTACCTAAAGGCAGCGCACGCTTGCGTATATCCCTTTCCGCCGGGCATAATGCGGAAGATATTGACCGTTTGATTGCCGCGCTGAAAGCGTTGCAGGAAGCAGGGCTTTTTTACAGATAAGGCACACGATGAATGCGCTGAAAGGGTGGTAATGAGCACAATCGTTTTCTGGCATGGCTGGGGAATGGGTCCGGGCGTCTGGAATGACCTGACGGCCCAACTGCACCCTCTGCTTTCTTCCCGATACAAACTGATCGTTCAGCCGCTGCCCGGCTATACCCCGGCACAGGAACCGGCTGTCTATTACTCCGCCGACCGGATGCTGGATGATCTGATGGCAGAACTTGACGAACCGGTAACGCTCTGCGGCTGGTCGCTGGGCGCGATGCTGGCCATGCTGGCCGCTGTCCGCTTCCCGGCACGCGTGGACAAGCTGATTCTGATCAGCGCCACACCGAATTTCATGAAACGCACGGACTGGCCCAGCGGCGTTGCGCTGAACATGATAGACAAGCTGGGTGCAGGCATCCGGGTTGACCCCGCTACCGCGTTGCGCCGCTTTATCACCATCGTGAACCAGAACGATGTCAACGCGCGTGAAATTACCCGGAAACTCTCTGAAGTAACCTCCGCGCCCATTCCGGTTCTTGAGTCCGGGCTGGACCTGCTCAAACATACCGACTTCCGTCCGATCGTGCCTGACATCCGTCAACCGGTATTGCTGCTTCATGGCGCGCACGATACCCTTATGCCGAGTGCATCCGCCGAGTGGCTCCGCAGGCATCTGCCAAGCGCACGGATGGCGGTGCTGCCCGGCGCGTCACACGCGCCCTTCCTATCTGACACCGAAAAGTGCGCCAACCTTATCGCTGATTTTATGCATGACCGCGTTTGACAAGGCACGGGTAGGCGCAGCTTTTGACCGCGCCGCCCAGGATTATGACGATATCGCCCGTTTCCAGCACACTGTTTGCGACAGCCTGATCAGGCTGTTGCCGGTTTTTGCCCCGGACAATCCTGCACCCGCCACCCTTCTGGATGGCGGCTGCGGCACAGGCTACGGAGCGGGCCTGCTCTCGCGTCTGTGGCCCGGCTGCCGCATTACCGGCTGCGATCTCTCTCCCGAAATGCTGCGCCTGGCGCGCGGCAAACATATTGATGCCGTTTGCGCCGATCTGGAGCACCTGCCC
>JAISIS010000115.1 GCA_031261905.1 Burkholderiaceae bacterium | reverse complement strand
AATGGCGCATAATATCCAGTACGCGCGACAGAACAAAACCAACAGCCTGCTGTCGCCGCAGGAAATTGACGCATATTGCAGGCCGGATGAAAAAGGAGAACAGATGCTGCGTCAGGCTATGGCGCGTCTCGACTGGTCGGCAAGAGCTTACCACCGTGTGCTCAAGGTGGCTCGCACCATCGCCGACCTTGCGCGGGAGGAGCGAGTCGGACCGCAGCATATAGCAGAAGCCATACAATACCGGCGGGCGCTTAATGAAGCATAATGCCCGCTCCAGCCTGTGAAAAAATAATAACGGAGACAACCATGCTTATTACCTTCAAATCGAAAGCCTCCGGAGATTTGCTCATGTTTGAGGAAAATGCCCGCCAGATACTGGATCTCTTCGGCAAGGAAACGCATCAGGGCATTATCACGGCGTCCGAAACCAGTGAAGCCATCCGGGTGCTGGAAGCGGAAATCGCGCGCAGGAAAATAGAGGAAGCGCGTGAAAAAGAAGAACAGGAAGCGGAAGAACGCCGCCAGCAGGAAGAGGAGGAAAAGGGAAAAAATGATGACAAAGATCCTTTTGAGCAAAAGCCAAGCCCCAAAAGAGAACCGCCTGTCCCTTTCTCTGTACGCGCCTATCCTTTCCTGCAACTATTGCAGGCAGCCCGCAAAAAGGATCGTGCCATCGTGTGGGGCGTTTAGGAAAGCCGCCACAAATACCCGGAAAGGATTCATTGTTTTCCGGGTATAATTCGCCCTGTTGTCTTTTGGACTGAATATTTTGCCCGTATCAATCACTCTTTTCCCCATGAAATCCAACACAGCGGAAAACTCCCCGAAAACAGGGCGCCTGTTCCGGCTTGGCGTGATCGTACTTTCAATGGCCCTGCTCCTGACAGGCTGTGCCCGCCCCAGCGATGATCACGTCCAAACCATGCTTTCAAATATTTATCAGTGCAAGTGGCTGGCGCTGGACTCGTATGAAAAGGAAGAATCCCTGCCCGGCATCTGGAGTTACGTTGTGCGTTATAAATTCAACCTGGCCTTTGTCGGGGGGGAAGGCAAGGCCATACAATTCATGCAGGGGATGATTAAGACCTCCCCTGGCGAAACCGACTGGCAAAAAGTTTTTGAAAGTCCCAAAGCGCACGCCTACCTCCGTGACGGCTGTTCGTTGCCCGCCCAGAAAGTCATGGAGCAGATTGCCATCCAGGCATACATACAGCTGCATGACAAATCGGTCAGCAACATTGAAATACCGATTTCAGTTCCCATCGTCGGCTGGTCCGAAATGACGCCGGGCCGCGCAGGCTGGAACATGGACATGCGGCGCGACAAGGTAAGCCCCGACTTTGTCCGCTCCAAGCCGGTTCCCCGGAGAGTCATGATGGCAAAGTCCAAAGGACGGTAGGACAGACAGGAACTTACAGCCTTTCGCTTCTGTCAGTGGCGGCAAGGTGTGTCGGCAGTTCCAGGTTGCCGAACAGGAGTACCTTGAACATTTCACCCATTTCTGCGGGAGACAGCAGCATCTGCATCCGGCGCGCTTCGGGAAGATAGCGCGCAGTATCTTCCGGTGAAATACGCAACAGGCGCTCCGTGATGCCGTTTACCAGCAAAAAGGCAGCCTGGCTGCCATACCATTGCAGCGCCATGCCGCCTTCCATCGCCGCGTTCGCCATGACTGAAAAATCTACCTGCGCGGTAATATCCCGCAAACCCGTATGTGACAGGACATCCGCATCCACGCGTTGCCTGGCATAGGAAAGAAGCGTACCGCTCGTGCGCTCCGGCAGGTAATACTCCCGTGCGGGATAGCCATAATCAACAAACAACGCGGTACTTCCCTCCCCGGCCTGCTGCATGGCGGCCAGCGAACGGATGAAGGCGCAGGCGTGAGGATGCACTTCCGTGGCATAACCTTCCGGCAAGGCTTCCGGCTCCGGAATCTGCCGGGCAATTTGCGCCAGCAGAGTACTATCCGCCAACCGCTCCTCAAACACGAAATGACCGTCAACTCCGCTGACGCCTCGCTCATGCCAGCCGCCATTTTTCCGGATAACCAGCCTGACGGGCATGGCGTCCAGTACCTCATTACCCACAATCACGCCGGTAAAGGCTTCGGGCAAGCTATCCAGCCAGCGCACCTGCGGGAAAGCCGCCAGCGCCTCCTGCTGTTTTTCCCTCATGCCGCCGGAGAGATCCAGTATGCCGTAACTTTCCAGCCGGATATCCTGCGTTGCCAGTTCGGTCAGGATGTCGCGCGCCAATTGGCCGCTGCCTGCACCAATTTCCAGTATGCGAAATGCCGATTGCGCCATGAAGGGAACCAATGCATGGGCCAGTGTTTGCCCGAAGAAGGGCGAAATTTCAGGCGCAGTGACAAAGTCGCCCTGCAGGCCCGGCGCGGTCCTGCCGTTGCTGTAATACCCCAGCCCCGGCTCGTACAACGCTATTTCCATATAGCGTGAAAACGGCATCCAGCCGCCCGACTGTGCAATGACTTCCCCCACTTTCCGTTGCAGGGCAGCGGAAAGCGCGATATCGTCAGGCGAAAATGGTGGCGGCTCCATCGCGGTATTGTATGCAAAGGCGAGCCCGGGCGCATCCTTGTCCAAAAATAACCCGTGACAAAAGCGCTTCGCCCCGACGGCGGGCTGGCGTACAATACGGGACAAGCTCTTTCATTATATTACGTGCCGCCATGCATCCTCTTCTTCATCCCCGGCTTGCCGATTGCCGCCGCGTTTTTCTCCGCAACTGCGAAATCGCCGTACGCATTGGTGCGCATGACCATGAAAAAACACAACCCCAGCGCCTGATCGTCAATATTGACCTCTTTATTCCGCTGGCGATTTCCACCCCTGTGCGTGATGATCTCTCCGAAGTGGTGGATTATGCCTTTGTCCGGGAAACGCTGGATGCCCTTGCCGCACGCGGGCACATCAACCTGCAGGAAACCTTTTGCGATGCGCTGGCAAGCCAGCTTCTGGCCCATCCCGGTATCCGGGCGGTTCGCGCGACCATTGAAAAACCAGATATTTATGATAACGCGGAAAGCATCGGCGTTGAAGTGTTCCACATCAGGGAAAATCCCTGACGATTTCTCCTTCCTGTTATGACCCTGGCGAAAACCCGTCGGCAATTTGAAAAAGCCGGATATGAAAACAACAAGTTGAGCAAACGCCTGTACCGCCTGGCCGGGCAGGCGATTGGCGACTTCAACATGATTGAGGAAGGCGACAAGGTAATGGTTTGCCTCTC
>JAISIS010000190.1 GCA_031261905.1 Burkholderiaceae bacterium | reverse complement strand
AGAGCAACTCCCGGCTCTGTGAACGCGGCGAAAACACTCCAACGCCTTCCACCTGGTGCTGGGAACCGGTGGCCATCAACTGGATCCTGTCTTTCGGGCGAACCACACCGTTCTTGATGCGCACCAGCATCACGACGCCCACATAGTTGTCAAACCAGGAGTCAATAATCAGCGCCTGCAGGGGCGCATCAGGGCTGCCTTCGGGAACCGGCACCCTGGCAATCAGTTCCTCAAGGATATCTTCCACGCCCTGCCCGGTTTTGGCGGAACAGAGGATGGCATGCGCCGCGTCCAGGCCGATTACATCTTCTATCTCGGCCCTGGCGTTATCCGGGTCGGCGGAAGGCAGGTCAATCTTGTTCAGTACCGGCAACACCTCTACATCCAGGTCAAGCGCCGTATAGCAGTTGGCAACGGTTTGCGCCTCAACGCCCTGCGAGGCGTCCACCACCAGGAGCGCGCCCTCGCAGGCCGAAAGCGAGCGGCTGACTTCATAGCTGAAATCAACGTGTCCAGGCGTATCGATCAGGTTCAGGTTATATATCTGCCCATCCCTTGCCTTGTAGGACAAGGCGGCTGTCTGCGCCTTGATTGTAATACCCCGCTCGCGTTCAATATCCATGGAATCCAGCACCTGGGCTTCCATTTCACGGTCGGAAAGCCCTCCGCACATCTGGATAATGCGATCAGCCAGCGTTGACTTGCCATGATCGATATGAGCAATAATGGAAAAATTGCGGATATTGTTCATTAACTTCCAAAAATGACATAAGGGATGCTTCCCTGTTGCCGGGACGCATCCGGGTTTTCCTGTACTATTCTGTTGCCGTAGCGGCTAAACTTCTAATTTTACCGGATTTCACCGGAAAACCGATCGTTTCCCTGAATTCATCATAATGCAAAACTCGCCTCCTGTCCCGCTATTTTCGACCTGAGCGGGTTGGCACTCCCTTGCGGTGGCGGCTTCCAGCGGCAAATTGACCCGCCCTGGCATTGCCGGGCGTAGCGGCAGGCTTGCCACGCTTCGCCTCGCCACCTGCCGTTGCCGGTTTCCCGTGTGCGCCCTTTACCCTCCGGCTTAACGATACAGGGGCCGATTTCCAGGCGGGGACCAGGTGATGCGGGCCGTTCCCTATCAGGTCGGCACGGCCATTGCGGCGCAGCCATTCCCGCAATATCTGCCAGTTTTCCGGATCATGCCAGCGCAGGAAAGCCTTGTGCAAACGCCGTATCTGCCCCTTGCGGACGGTTTGCACCTCCTCGGAAGCGGCAGTTACCTTATGTAACGGGTTCCTGCGGCTGTGGTACATGGTGGTTGCCATCGCCAGAGGTGTCGGCATGAAGGTTTGCACCTGGTCCAGCCGGAAATTGTTCTTCTTCAGCCACAGGGCCAGGTTCAGCATGTCCTCATCCGTTGTGCCCGGATGGGCGGCAATGAAGTAAGGCACCAGGTACTGCTCTTTGCCCGCCTCCTTTGAAAAACGTTCAAACATCCTGCGGAATTCCTCATAAGCGCCTATGCCGGGCTTCATCATCTTGGCAAGGACGTTTTCCTCGGTATGCTCCGGGGCGATCTTCAGCAAACCACCGACATGGTGGGCGGCCAGTTCGCGGATATATTCAGGTGAGCGTACAGCCAGGTCATAACGCAGGCCGGAGCCTATCAGCACCTTCCTGATGCCCGGCAAGGCCCTTGCCTTGCGGTACAGCGCAATCAGCTTGCTGTGGTCCGTATCCAGATTGGTGCAGATACCGGGGTACACGCAGGACAGGCGGCGGCAAAGCCTCTGGATGTTTTCATCGCGGCAATGCATTCGGTACATGTTGGCAGTAGGGCCGCCCAGATCGGAGATGATGCCGGTAAATCCCGCCGTATGATCGCGGATGGCCTCGATTTCACGCAGGATGGAGGGTTCCGAGCGGCTCTGGATAATCCGGCCTTCATGCTCGGTAATGGAGCAAAAGGTACAGCCGCCAAAACAGCCGCGCATGATATTTACGGAAAAGCGGATCATTTCCCATGCTGGAATGCGCTCGCCGCCATAGGCGGGATGCGGGGCGCGGGCATAGGGCAGGCCATATACGCCATCCATCTCTTCCATGGAGAGCGGCAAAGGAGGCGGATTCAGCCAGACATCCCTGTCCGCGTGCGCCTGCACCAGCGCGCGGGCATTGCCGGGATTTGATTCCAGGTGGAGTACGCGCGAGGCGTGGGCGTAAAGTACCGGGTCGTCTTTCACCGCCTCGAATGAAGGCAGGCGCACCACTGTCTTCGCATTGGCGTTCAGCCTGGCATTGATCTTGTCGGCACGGGTAAGCGGGCTGGCGCCTGTTACCGCATCCGGCCTTTCCGTACGTGCGGCACAAGGAGGCGTTTCCTGATCGTTCTGATAGGGGTTTACAGGCATTTCCACACGGCCTGGCGCGTCCACACGGGTGGACTCAATTTCCTGCCAGTCATCCCCTGGCAGCCAGTTGCGCGGCGTCATGAAGGCGCTTCCCCGCAAATCGCGGATGGTTTCGATTGCCTCCCCGGCTGCCAGGCGATGTGTCAGTTCCGCCAGCGCCCGCTCGGCGTTGCCATAGAGCAGGATATCGGCTTTGGAGTCCGGCAATACCGAGCGGCGCACGGTGTCCGACCAGTAATCATAGTGGGCAACCCGCCGCAGGCTGGCTTCAATGGAGCCAATGACAATGGTGGTTCCAGGCCAGGCTTCCCGCACACGCTGCGAATATACCAGCACGGCGCGGTCTGGTCGTCTGCCTGCTGCGCCTCCCGGCGTATAGGCGTCATCCGAGCGGATTTTACGCTCGGCAGTATAGCGGTTGACCATGGAATCCATATTGCCCGAGGTAATGCCGAAATACAGGCGGGGCTTGCCCAGCGCGCGAAAATCCCGCGTTGATCGCCAGTCCGGCTGGCTGATGATGCCAACCCGGAAGCCCTGTGCCTCCAGGAAACGGCCTATCAGCGCCATGCCAAAACTAGGGTGATCAATATAGGCGTCACCTGTCACCAGTATCACATCGCACGCGTCCCAGCCAAGCGCATCCATCTCTTCCCGCGTCATCGGCAGGAAAGGCGCGCTTCCCGCCTGTTTCTTCCGGCGGGGGGCATAAGAAAAGATGTTTCCGGGCAGGTTCATTATCGTGTTTTCAAGGGGATCCGGCACAAACGCCAGGAAGCAAAAGCGGTTGGCTTACAGCAACAATACAACAAGGTCAGGCTGGTTCAGGGTAGGACACTTCCAGCACAACCAGCGCTTCCTCGCCTGCCGGGGTCTTCAGGGTAACTGTATCGCCTTCCCGCGCTTTGGTCAGCGTGCGGGCAACGGGTGAAATCCAGCTTATCTTTCCCTGGAGCGGGTCAATCTCGTCCACACCCACAATCGTCACGGTATGTTCTTCCCCGTTTTCCCGCTCATAGGTGACTGTCGCGCCGAAGAAAATCTGGTCATTGCCGTGGTGGATGCCCGGATCAAAGGCTTCCGCGGATTCTATCCGTTTAATCAGGAAGCGGATACGGCGGTCAATTTCCCTGAGGCGGCGCTTCCCGTAAATGTAATCGCCATTTTCGGAGCGATCGCCATTGGAGGCTGCCCAGGAAACGACTTTAACCACCTCGGGGCGCTCACCATCAATCAGGTGCAGCAATTCATCCTTCAAGGCTTTCAGCCCGCCAGGCGTAATGTAATTCTTGAACCCGGCAGGCAAGGGGGAAGGCGCACTCCCTTCCTCCTCATCCGCTTCATTCTCCCTGACAAACGCCTTGCTCATGACTTGCTGCTTCCTATACTGACCTTCTTCCTGGCTGCTTTACTACTCTTAACAAGCTCCATGCAAGAAATTGCAAATAAAAATATCCTGCACGCTTCCAGTAAATCTCAATTTCAAATTTACAAAAACACCTTGTACGGCAACTCAAACTCGTCACCCAGCCGCTTCGCCATCTTCATGGAAATGGGACGTTTGCCGGTTTCCATCTCGGATACGGCATTCTGGCTGATTCCAAGGCGTACTGCCAACTCCGTCTGGGTCAGGCCTTCCCTGCCGCGTAATCCTCGCAAGGCCATGGCCGGGCTACCATCAGGAAACACATCGTCAGCACTTACCCATTCTTCTCCTTCATCATCCACACGCCTGACCTCATGCCCCGCCAACGTCAGTACACCATGAATAACCTCGGCTATCTTCATGGCGCTGTCCGGCGGGACGGTCAGTTGGATAACGCCACGTCCCTTTGCATCAGAATTGAGTTTTATCTCCGCCAACATGCAATCCTCCGTTCATTTAAAACGGCTGTAATTAACCTTCTCATGTGTCCCTACAAACTGGATTTCCAGGATACGCACCACCTTGTCCACCACCTGCCAGACCACGACGTAGGTTGGATGCCCTTTGTTCAGGTGGCAATGATAATGCCCCGATTGACTCCCGGCGATTTTGCCATAATGAGGCCAACGCGGAACCACCGGGCCACGAGCTTCCAGTTCTTTCCGTAACAGGTAGAGAGTATCGGCAACAGCAGGCGGTAATTTATCTTTCTGCTTCCCGGCCTTGCGGCTGAAAATAACCGACCACCCCCTGCCTTCCACCCTGTCTCCTGTCACAATAATAAATGCAAAATGGTATAAGTTCAACAATAAAATACCATTTTGCCGATTCCTTGGCAATGTAAACCTGCCTGCTGCGATAGCAGGCAAGTTCCTTTGATATGGTTTTCCCTTTACAAAAATCAGGCGGAAAGCGCCTGGCGGAAATCGTCCAGCAGGTCCTGGATGTCTTCAATGCCGACTGAAACGCGTATCAGGGAATCGGCGATGCCCTGCTCTTTCCTGGCGACCGGCCCCATATCGTGATAGATGGTGTGGGCAACCGGATTGACCAGTGTCCGGGTGTCACCAAGATTGCTGGCGAAGATGCCGATTTTCAGGCGATTCAGGCAGGCGAACAAATCCATCTTATCGTCCAGTTCAAAGCTTAATGTGCCGCCGCCCTTGCCATTAAACAATTTCTGCGACAACGCATACTGGGGGTGGGAGGGCAATCCCGGGTAGTACACCGCCTTGACGGCCTTCTCCGCTTCCAGCATTTGCGCCAGCGCCAGCGCATTGGAACAATTGCGCTCCATCCGCAAGGCCAGTGTTTCAGCGCCAACGGAAAGATGGTGCGCGCTCTCCGGCCCAAGGCAGGCGCCAAAGTCACGCAATGCCCGGATGCGGATCTGGGCGTTGGCCTGCTGGCTTACCGGCAGTTTTCTGAAGTTATCGGCAATGTTTGGATAGCGGCTCCAGTCGAAAGCACCGGTATCCGTGATACTGCCGCCCATCGCATTGCCATGCCCTCCGATGAATTTGGTCAGCGAGTTGATCGAAAATGCCGCGCCCACGCTTTTGGGACGGAACATCCAGGGCGTTGCCATGGTGTTGTCAACCGCCAGCACAATACCTTTCTTCTGGCA
>JAISIS010000122.1 GCA_031261905.1 Burkholderiaceae bacterium | reverse complement strand
CCTGGCTCCCGGATGGTCGAACGCAGCCTGGAAAGCGTCTGGCATCCCTGTACCCAAATGCGGCACCATGAGCGATTCCCGCTTGTCGCGCTCGCCAGCGGCAAGGGCGCCTGGCTGTTTGATGAGGACGGGCGGCGCTACCTTGACGCCATCAGCTCCTGGTGGACCAACCTTTTCGGCCACGCCAATCCGCGCATCAACGCCGCCCTGAAAGACCAGTTGGAAAAGCTGGAGCACGCCATGCTGGCCGGGTTCACGCATGAGCCGGTTGTCACCTTGTCGGAACGCCTCTCCGCCATGACAGGAAAGGCGCTTGGGCACTGCTTTTACGCATCCGATGGCGCATCCGCTGTGGAAATCGCGCTGAAAATGAGCTTTCACGCCTGGCGCAATCAGGGATTGCCGGACAAAACCGAATTTGTCTGTCTGGAAGGCAGCTATCACGGCGAAACCCTGGGCGCGCTTTCCGTGACGGATGTCGCGCTGTTCCGTGATGCCTATGCACCGCTTTTGCGCAATGTCCATATGGTTCCATCGCCTGACGCCAGAAAAGCCGAAGCCGGCGAAAGCGCGCAATCAGTGGCGATACGTGCGGCAAAGGCGCTGGAAGCGCTGTTTGAGGAGCGGGCGGACCGCATCGCCGCGCTGATTGTTGAACCACTGATCCAGTGCGCCACGGGATTTGCCATGCATGATCCGCTTTATCTGGCAACCATCCGGGAATTGTGCAACCGTTTCCGCGTACACCTGATTGCGGATGAAATCGCGGTCGGGTGCGGGCGTACCGGCACCTTCTTCGCCTGCGAACAGGCCGGCATCTGGCCGGACTTTATGACGCTCTCCAAAGGCATCAGCGGCGGTTATCTCCCGCTTTCCCTGGTCATGACGACAGATGCTGTTTACCGGCTTTTTTACAGCGAGGAAACCGCCCGTGGATTTCTGCACTCGCACTCCTATACCGGCAACCCGCTGGCCTGCCGCGCGGCACTTGCCACGCTGGATATTTTCAGTGAGGATACTGTCCTGGAAAGAAACCGGGAGCGCGCGCAACACCTGACGCGGGAATTGAATCCTCTTTCAACGCATCCTGCCGTCCGTCATTTCCGCCAGCGCGGCATGGTCTGGGCATTTGACGTCATGCTGCCGCAACCGGAACGCCTGACCGCCTTTCCAGGGGAATTTTTTGCCGCCGCGCTCGAAAACGGGCTGCTGCTGCGCCCGATAGGCAATACCGTTTATATGATGCCTCCCTATATACTGGACAATGAAGAAATCACATGGCTGGCATCCCGAACGCTCCGCACACTGGAAGAGGTATTACAACCATGAAGGCATTTTCCTGTTTTGTTACCGGAACAGACACTGGTGTTGGCAAAACCCTGGTGACATGCGCACTTATGCACAGCCTCTCGCAGCAGGGCATTACAACGGCAGGCATGAAGCCGGTGGCCTCCGGCGCCAGCCTGCAAAGCGGCGAGTGGCAAAACGAGGATACCAATCTCATCATCAGCGCCGCCAGCCTCATGCTGCCGCACACCCTTGTCACCCCTTATACGCTGAAGAACGCCATCTCGCCCAACATTGCCGCCCACATTGAACATACGCTTATTGAATGGCCGCGCATCCGCGACTGTTACGAGCAGATTCGCCAGTTGGCCGCTTCAGTCATTGTGGAAGGTATCGGCGGGTTCATGACGCCGTTTTCAGGCCACTACCATGCCGCTAACCTTGCCGTCAATTTCGGGTTGCCGGTTGTACTGGTGGTCGGCGTGCGGCTGGGATGCCTGAACCACGCGCTCCTGACAACCGAAGCCATCCTGTCGCGCGGATTGACGCTGGCGGGCTGGGTTGCCAACATGATTGATCCGATGATGCCCTACAGCGCCGAAAACGTAGAATCGCTGGAACACCGCATCCCGGCGCCGCGGCTGGCAACCATCCCCTACATTGACGCCATTTCCATTATTGAGGCCTCGAGCTATTTCGATCTCTCGAAACTGTCGGCCCGATAGCCTCGCTTACCCGCAATAAAGGACATTTGTAATGCCACACCCCCTTACTTTTCATCAAACGCTGCCGAAAGCCGCCATGCCGACCGCATCAACCTGGCCGGTGGAAGATGTGCTGGATCTCTTTGAACTGCCCTTCAATACCTTGCTGTTTCGCGCGCAGGAAGCACATCGCGCCCATTTTCCGGAAGGCGATATTGAACTGTCCACACTGATCTCGCTCAAAACCGGGGGATGCACGGAAGACTGTGGTTACTGTTCGCAATCCGTCCATCACGATACCAGTGTGCGCGCCAGCAAGATGCTGTCGCCGGAAGTAGTGCTGGAAGCGGCCAGGAAGGCCAAGGCTAATGGCGCCACCCGCTTCTGCATGGGCGCGTCAGGGCGCTCGCCCAATGACCGGGATATGGAGAAATATGAAGCGATTGTCCGATCCGTCAAGGCGCTCGGGCTGGAAACCTGCGTCACGCTGGGCATGCTCCGGGATGACCAGGCCAAACGCCTGAAAGAAGCCGGGCTGGATTACTACAACCATAATCTGGATACCTCACCCACGCATTACAACCATATCACCTCCACCCATAGTTACCAGGATCGTCTGGATACTCTGGGACGCGTGCGCAAGGCCGGACTCAAAATCTGTTGCGGCGGTATCGTGGGCATGGGTGAGTCACGCCGCCAGCGTGCGGAGCTGATTTCCCAGCTCGCCAACCTGAATCCTTACCCGGAATCCGTACCCATCAACCACCTTGTCCCGATTGAGGGTACCCCGCTGGCTGACGTCAGTCCGCTTGATCCGCTTGAATTTGTCCGCACCATTGCCGTGGCGCGCATCGTCATGCCAGAGGCGCGTGTCCGCATGTCCGCAGGCAGGCGCGAACTGGGCGATACCGTACAGGCACTGTGTTTCCTGGCCGGAGCCAATTCCATTTTTTACGGTGACAAACTGTTGACGACAGACAATGCCGAAGCGGAAGACGACCGCGTTCTGCTCGAAAAGCTGGGGCTGAAAACCAGGCAGGTTACCGAGGTCAAGGCGCGTATGCCCGGCCTTGAAGACGATCATCATGAACACAGCCACGCGCCACTTGCGGGATAGCCGTAGCGGACGCATCAAAACCAAACGGCTGGATGCGGACATCCAGCCGTTTTAATATTGTCCCCGCCTGTGCCGCTGTGCCTGCATCTTGAACCTGAGGTTCAAGGTGGTCACGGTAAGCCGATTTCGGGTTCATCGAGCAAGCGACGCGCACGCCCATCATGCAAATTCCGTAACCCATGCTGGTGAATGGTTCAAAGAATTAACGGCAACCGCAAACACCGCAGGGAGATTTCAGTCTACCGGAATCCGTGAGCATGTCAACCGATTTTGCACTTTATCACACTCTCGTGTCCCCAAGGACATGGCGCGTGCGGGGATAACGCGCCTCAGAACAAGTCTTCCTGGGCCGCCAGCGCCTTGTCCAGCGTTTCATGCATAGCGGCTATTTTCTGCCTGACTTCGGCAAGCGTATATTCCGAAAGCGGGCCTCTCGGCGCTTTAATGGAAAGCAGTTCAGCCGCAATGGAAATGGAAGCCATCACGGCAATGCGGTCATTGCCGCGCACTTTTCCCGCATCCCGGATCGCGCACATCTTGTCGTCCAGATAGGCCACCGCCTCACGCAACTGGCGCTCTTCGCCTTCCTGACAGGCCAGGCGGTAGGACTGGCCCATAATCATTACGTCAACATGGATCATTCGATGGCCTCCCCTTCGCCTGCCGTGGGCAGACTGCCGATAAGCCGCGCTATCCGCTCCTGCGCCTGCCGGATCCGTTCATTCATGAGGTTGTGTTCAGCCGTCAATTCAGCATTGCGGAGACGCAACCCGGCATTTTCCCGGCGCAATGCCGCTGTGAGTTCGGCCAGTTGGCTTATCTTTTCGGCAAGCGATTCAAAATCGGAAGTCATGTTTGGCTGTATGATTAATATTCAGTGCAGGAGGATATCCACACAACGCTATTGCGCTGACGTCCCGTGTTGTGTACCATCCTGTGACCTGAAATTAATAAGCTGATTTAGCGTACTGATTCTACATCCTTTTGATCATTTTTTGTTCATGTCCGGGAAATTAAAGTGAAAGGCTCACTGATTAAAGTGAAAGGCTCACTGATGACGTGTGCAAACCCACTGTGCAATACCTGCCGATAATGCCTGCCGATCCTTCCCTGTCCGCCGTCCGCGTCATCACCATTGACGGCCCCACCGCTTCCGGAAAGGGAACGGTCGCCCGGATCGTGGCGGAAAAGCTGGGTTTTCATTATCTGGATTCCGGCGCGCTGTATCGCCTTGTCGCGCTTTCCGTACTGCGCGGCAATATTCCGCCCGATGATGAAGCCGCCATTGCCGGGATCGCGGCAACATTGCCCTGCCGTTTTGAGGGCGACCGTATCTTCCTGGCGGGCGAAGACGTCACGGACGTCATCCGCGCGGAAGCAACCGGCATCATGGCGTCCCGCGTGGGTGCGCTGCCTGCCGTCAGGCAGGCTCTAATTTCGCTGCAAACCGGCTTCAGGCGCCCGCCTGGCCTTGTTGCAGATGGACGTGATATGGGCACAGTTATCTTCCCTGACGCGCGACTCAAGGTGTTTTTGACGGCCAGTGTGGAGGCGCGAGCCGAGAGGCGTTATAAGCAGTTGATGGGAAAAGGGTTTTCTGGTAACATTGTCAGTCTTCGCCAGGACCTGTCCGAAAGGGACGAGCGTGATGCCCGCAGGGATGTTGCCCCGCTGGTTCCCGCGGCTGACGCCAGAACACTGGATACCACCCATATGGGCATTCATGAAGCCGTCAGTCAGGTGCTTGAATGGTTCCGTGCGATAAGACAACCCGGAAACTGCTGAAATCCTGTGCGGAATGCCGCCAGAAAGGCGGTGTCCGTTTTTGTGTGCCAGTGCCTTATCCGCACCGGCTTTTATTAACCTTACCCGGTTGTTTTTGCCACAAGCAAAAGCCGGTTTATTCCATTTAATTATGTCCACTGCCTTAACCCAAACACCCTCGCAGGAAAGTTTTGCCGCCTTGTTCGAGGAATCCCTTGCACGTCATGACATGCGTTCCGGCGAAGTTATCTCTGCCGAAGTTGTGCGCATCGATCATAATTTTGTTGTTGTCAATGCCGGCCTGAAATCCGAATCCTTCATCCCCATCGAAGAATTCAAGAATGATGTCGGTGAAATTGAAGTCAATGTCGGAGACTATGTTTCCGTTGCGATCGAATCCCTTGAAAACGGTTATGGCGATACCATCCTGTCCCGTGACAAGGCCAAACGCCTGGCCTCATGGCTCTCGCTTGAGAAAGCCATGGAATCCGGTGAAATCGTTACCGGCACGGTCAACGGCAAGGTCAAGGGCGGCCTTACGGTGCTTACAAACGGCATTCGCGCCTTCCTGCCCGGCTCGCTGGTTGATACCCGCCCGGTAAAGGACACTTCCCCGTACGAAGGCAAAACCCTCGAATTCAAAGTCATCAAGCTGGACCGCAAGCGCAACAACGTGGTGCTTTCCCGCCGCGCGGTTGTTGAAGCCTCTATGGGCGAAGAACGCCAGAAACTGATGGAAACCCTGAAAGAAGGCACTATCGTCAACGGCGTTGTCAAGAACATCACCGACTATGGCGCCTTTATTGATCTGGGCGGCATTGACGGCCTCCTGCATATTACTGACCTGGCCTGGCGCCGTGTCCGCCACCCGTCCGAAATGCTGACGGTCGGTCAGGAAATCACCGCCAAGGTTCTCAAGTACGATCAGGAGAAGAACCGCGTTTCCCTCGGCATCAAGCAACTGGGTGATGATCCCTGGCTGGGCCTTTCCCGCCGCTATCCGCAGGGCACCCGCCTCTTCGGCAAGGTAACCAACCTGACCGACTACGGTGCTTTCGTTGAAGTGGAGCAGGGCATTGAAGGTCTGGTGCATGTTTCCGAAATGGACTGGACCAACAAGAACATCGCGCCCAACAAGGTCGTCAAGCTGGGTGACGAAGTGGAAGTCATGGTGCTGGAAATTGATGAGGAACGCCGCCGCATCAGTCTGGGCATGAAACAAACCAGGCCCAACCCGTGGGAAGATTTCGCGCTGACGCACAAGAAGGGCGACAAGGTCAGCGGCGCGATCAAATCCATCACTGATTTTGGCGTATTCATCGGGCTGCCGGGCAACATTGACGGTCTGGTTCACCTCTCCGATCTTTCCTGGACCGAACCGGGCGAAACCGTGGTGCATCAGTACAAGAAAGGGGATGAACTGGAAACCGTTGTTCTGGCCATTGATGTGGATCGCGAGCGGGTTTCCCTGGGTGTCAAGCAGCTTGAAGGCGATCCGGTCACCAACTTCATCGCCATGCACGACAAGGGTTCCATCGTCACGGGCGCCGTCAAATCGGTTGAACCCAAAGGCGCTGTTATCCAGTTGACGGATGATGTTGAAGGTTATCTGCGCGCCTCGGAAATTTCGCGTGACCGTGTTGAAGATGCCACAACGCATCTGAAGCCCGGTGATACGGTTGATGTAATGATTATCAACGTTGACCGGAAATCACGCGCGGTTCAGCTTTCCATCAAGGCCAAGGACCAGCAGGAAACCCAGGAAGCCATGCAGAAGATGCAGAGCGATTCCAGCGCGGCTTCCGGCATGACCAGCCTTGGCGCATTGCTGAAAGCCAAATTCGACAACAAGGAATAACTGACCGGAAACGCATTTATGACCAAATCCGAATTAATTTCGTCTCTGGCCAGCAGCTATCCCCAGCTGTTGGCCAAGGATGCCGAACTCACGGTGAAAACCATACTGGATACACTGACCGCCGCGCTGGCGGAAGGCCAACGTATTGAAATTCGCGGTTTTGGCAGCTTTGGCGTCAACGTCCGACCTCCCCGGGTCGGGCGTAATCCGCGCTCCGGCGAGCAAGTGATGGTGCAGGAGAAGCGTGTGCCACACTTCAAGGCCGGCAAGGAATTGCGGGAACGTGTTGATATTGTCGCGCACCCGCCGATGGACGGCGACTGATCCGTCTTGTGCGGGCACTCAAAAGGGCATCCACAGGGTGCCCTTTTTTAGTACAATCACCCTGAACCGGATTGCCGCAATAGACACGATAATCCCCCCCAACCAGACAAACATGCATGGAAGGCAGACAATCATGAGATGGTTTTCCCGGATTATTGCGTTCCTCCTTTTTATTATTTTCTTCGGCCTTGCCGTGAAGAATACACAGGAAACCACCCTGTATTTCTTCTTCGGTTACGCCATACGCGGCCCGCTGGTTCTTTTGCTGCTGGGCTTTTTCGCGTCCGGCAGTATCCTGAGCCTTTTAGGCATCATGCCCATGATCTTCCGTAGCCGCCGTGAACTGACGCGCAAGCGGAAACGCATCGAGGCGCTGGAGAAGGAAAGCGAATCGCACCGGCAGAGCAATACCGCTCCATCACCGCCGGATGCCGTCAACGACAACCGGAACTTACCCTGAACACCGTTTACCTGTAAAACAGCATGGATCGATTTGAAATCTGGTGGCTTATCTGTATTCCCTTCTTTTTCGGGCTGGGCTGGCTTGCGGCGCGCGTTGACATCAAACAACTCCTTTCCGAATCGCGCAGCCTGCCGCGCGGCTACTTCAAGGGCCTGAATTTTCTTTTGAACGAGCAGCCGGACAAGGCCATCGACGCCTTCATTGAAATCGTAAAGCTGGATCCGGAAACGGCCGACCTGCATTTCGCGCTGGGCAACCTTTTCCGCCGCAGGGGCGAAACCGAAAGGGCCATCCGGATGCACCAGAATCTTCTTTTGCGCCCTGATCTGCCGCAGGAACAGCAGATACAGGCCCGCTACGAACTAGGGCAGGATTTCCTGAAGGCAGGTCTCCTTGACCGCGCCGAGGATGTCTTCAGGAACCTCACGGACACGCAGTACAGCACCACCGCCAGCCAGGCGCTGCTTGAAATTTTCCAGCGCGAGAAGGAGTGGGAACATGCCATCCGGGCGGCGGAAGCACTGCAGAACGCAGGGGCAGGCGGACGGCAGAAGCAAATCGCGCAATTTTACTGCGAGATGGCGCAGGACCAGTTGGTCAGCACCCGCCCGGAAGCGGCCCTGCAATTGCTGGAGCGCGCCCTGAAGGCGGACAGGATGAGCGTCAGGGCCACTATCCTTGCCGGAGACGCCCTTATGGCACAGGGCAAGGCCGAGGCGGCCATAGTCACCTGGCGGCGCATCGAGAAGCAAAGCATGCCGCATATCGTGCTGGTTGCCCAGAAGCTTATGGATGCCTACCGGAAAATTGACAGGCCGCAGGAAGGCATTTCCCTGCTGAAATCCTACCTGGGCGAAGCTTCCTCCATTGACCTGCTGGAAGTGGTTTTCCAGGCGTTGCTGGAATACGAAGGCATCGCGGCCGCCCATACCCTGGTGCTGGACGAACTGAAACGTACGCCGACCCTCCTGGGGCTGGACAAGCTGCTGGAAGCACGCATGATGATCGCACCGCCGGAAATGCGGCAGGATATCTCCATGGTCAAGAACCTGGTGCATGGCTATGCCGCCAAACTTGCCCGTTACCAGTGCGGGCATTGCGGATTCCAGACCCGCCAGTTCTACTGGCAATGCCCCGGCTGCCATCTCTGGGAAACCTATCCCCCGAGGCGGACCGAAGAACTCAAACTTTCCATACTCTGACATGAAACCCGATCTCAGCAGCGTCCGAATCCTTGTAGCAGGCGACATCATGCTTGACCGTTACTGGTTTGGCGATGTAAACCGCATTTCACCGGAAGCGCCTGTCCCCGTAGTGCGGATTGAACGCAACGAAGAACGCCTGGGCGGCGCGGCAAACGTGGCGCGCAATACAGCCACCCTGGGCGCGCGTTCCAGCCTGCTGGGCATTACCGGCAATGACGAGGCGGCCAGCACCATCGGAAAACTGCTGAAGGCCGATGGCATTACCCCCTGCCTGCACCATGACCAGACCGTTTCCACCATCATCAAGCTCCGCATCATTGGCCGTCAGCAGCAACTGCTCCGCGTGGATTTTGAAACGCCTCCCGCGCCTGATGTCATCCTCGGCAAAACCGCGCGCTTCCGTACCCTGCTGCCGGATCACGATATCATCATCCTTTCCGACTATGCCAAGGGCGCGATGGCCCATATCGCGGACATGATTGACGCCGCTCGCCAGGCGGGCAAGCCCGTGCTGGTGGATCCCAAGGGAGATGATTTCACCCGCTATGCAGGCGCTACCGTATTGACGCCCAACAAGGGCGAACTCCGGCAGATAGTCGGCGCCTGGACCAGCGAGGAACAACTCACGGCGAAGGCGCAACAACTCCGTAAGGAACTGCGTCTTGATTACCTGCTGCTGACCCGTTCCGAGGAAGGCATGTCGCTGTACGGCGAAACACAAACCGTGCACATCCCCGCCATCGCGCGGGAAGTGTATGACGTATCCGGTGCGGGCGATACCGTAATCGCCACCCTGGCAGCCATGATGGGCGCGGGCGTGGATATGGCGGAGGCCGTCGCCATCGCCAACCGCGCGGCCGGTATCGTAGTCGGCAAACTGGGCGCGGCTACCGTCACGCCCGAAGAGCTGTTTGGCGCATCCTGAACCCTGTACGCCCTACCCCCGCCTCTCCAGCTTTGCTATGCCGAGGTCGAGCAGCTTCATGCCAGCCTTGCCGAAATTGACATTGGCGCGGGGATGCTCGCCGCCGCCCTCAAGGCTGACAATCACGCCCTCCCCGAACTTCTGGTGAAATACCGTTTCGCCAATTCTCCATGAGCTGCCCCTGGCGGTAACCGCCATCGCCAGTGGTTCAGCGACCTTGCCCACCACAGCCTTGCTTTCCTGCGAAGGCGCGCCAAACCAGTAAGCCTGCTTTTTGGGCGTCAGCCGCTTGAGCGCACCCTCCGGCAACTCGTCCAAGAAGCGGGAAGCAATGCCGTAGCGGGTTTGCCCGTGCAGCATCCGGCTTTGCGCGTAACTCATGTACAGCCGCTTTCTGGCGCGGGTAATGGCCACATACATAAGGCGGCGTTCCTCTTCCAGACCATCCGCCTCCTGTACGCTGTTCTCATGCGGGAACAGGCCCGCCTCCAGCCCGGTGATAAATACCGCGTCAAACTCCAGGCCCTTGGCAGAATGCACCGTCATAAGTTGCAGCGCGTCCTGCCCCGCCTGCGCCTGATTCTCGCCCGCTTCCAGCGAGGCATGCGTCAGGAAAGCAGTCAGCGGCGTCACCTCCACCACCTCTTCGGCATCCACCAGTTCCATATCGGTACCGGCCAGCACCGCCGCAGTTTCGCCAACCGCCAGCGAGGCAAACAGCGCGGGCATATCCATAGGAATATTTTCCTCATGGAGGAAGAGCGTTGCCGC
>JAISIS010000106.1 GCA_031261905.1 Burkholderiaceae bacterium | reverse complement strand
CTGAGGATTTCCGTCAGCCGTACAACCTGGCGTTTGGGGTTGGGCAATTCCAGCGCCATGTAATTCTTGCCGGGAATGGTTTCGATCACGCGGATGGAGACCAGGGAAAGCGAGCGCGCCAGATCGCGTCCCAGGTTTACGATGGCGCTGCCTTTAACACCGGTTGCCGGATCAATTTCATAGCGGGTGACCACAGGCCCCGGATGAGCGGTGACGACCCGTGCGCTTACGCCAAAATCGGAAAGTTTTTTCTCGATCAGGCGGCTGGTGAATTCCAGCGTTTCCACGGAGAGGGTGTCCTGCGAGGCGGGTGCTGCATCCAGCAGGGAAAGCGGCGGCAGTTCCTGGTGTTCGGGGAAAAGCACCACCTGCCGTTCTTTTTCGGCCCGGTCGGATTTGGGCACTTCGGTTATCTGCGGCTCAATATGGATGGGAGGCGCTTCAACGACGCGGGCTTTTTCCTGTACAAGGGCTTCTTCGCGCTTGATGGTGGCCGCTTGCCCGATCTTGCGATCCTGGCGCACGCGGTAGGCTTTTATGAAAATACCGAAAAAGCCTTCAACAAGCGCGCCGACTTTTTCAGCAAACTGAAGCCAGGACATCTGTAGAAACAGGCTGAACCCTGTAGCGAACAGAAGGAGCAGGATCAGGGTCGCGCCTGTAAAACCCAGGTGGCGCATGGCCAGTGTGCCTAAAAATTCTCCCAGCACGCCGCCCGGCGCGCGGGGAAGCGGTATTTTCATCGAATACATCCGCAGGTATTCAATGGTGGAGCTTGAGGTTATCAGCACCAGAAAGCCCAGGTTAGGCAGGAAACGATCACGAAACCAGGCGGGTTTGGGCGCTTCTTTCAGAAGCAGCAGGCTGGCGATACGGCGATACCCGTGTAGGATGGCGCGAAGCAGCCACAGGCCACACCACCAGGCGGAAAGGCCAAAGGTAAAAAGCAATAAATCGGATAGCCATGCGCCCGCGCGCCCGCCCAGGTTGTGTATTTTGTCCGTATGTACCGCGTGGGACCAGCCCGGATCACCCCTGGAGTAGGTATAAAGGACGATGAAGAAAAACAGGGTGACAACAATCAGCGCCAGCCAGCGGGCTTCAACCAGAAGGCGCGCCATCCGGCTGGGCGGAGCCGGAACCTGCTTGCCGGGTTCTTTTTTCCGGTTATATACGGAAGTGGTTTTACTCATGAATACCGTTCGGTGATTTATATGCTGGCAACGTTTCCATTCGCTATAATCTTAACAAGTTTTGATTCGCCCGTACCGGCGCAGACTATATTATATTTGTTTTCTGGCCGGTATCCCTTGCGCAACCTGAACGCAAGTTCATAATTTTAATGGTTTTTTGCCTATGTCTACCCCATTGCACGCACCTGTACTGATTCTGGGATCCGGCCCGGCAGGTTACACCGCTGCGATTTATGCAGCCCGCGCCAATCTGAAACCGGTGCTGATTACCGGTATGCAGCAGGGCGGGCAACTGATGACGGCAACGGATGTTGAGAACTGGCCGGCAATTCCGACCGGCATCAAGGGGCCTGATCTGATGCAACGCTTCCTTGAACATGCCGAACGTTTTGAAACACGCATTATCTTTGACCAGATCCTTACTGCAAAACTGGACAAGCGGCCTTTCCGCCTGATCGGCGAGATGGAAGAGTACACCTGCGATGCCCTGATTATCGCCACCGGCGCATCGGCAAAATACCTGGGACTTCCTTCCGAGGAAACCTATAAGGGGCGCGGAGTTTCCGCCTGCGCCACCTGCGATGGTTTTTTCTATCGCGATCAGGAAGTGGCGGTGGTGGGTGGCGGCAATGCGGCGGTGGATGAAGCCATTTACCTTTCCCATATCGCTTCAAAGGTAACGCTGATCCATCGGCGGGACAAATTCCGTGCGGAACCGGTGCTGGTTGACAGGCTGATGCGCCGGGCGGAACTGGGCAAAATTGATATCCTTACCCATTCGGTGGTTGATGAAGTGCTGGGAGATAATACCGGCGTTACCGGTCTGCGAATCCGCTCCACCACAGATGACGCCACAAGGGATATAGCCGTGCATGGACTTTTTGTTTCCATTGGCCATTCACCCAACACCGCCCTTTTTGAAGGGCAACTGGATCTGGCTGATGGTTATATCGTAACGCGGGGCGGCAGGGACGGCATGGCGACAGCCACCAATATTCCAGGCGTTTTTGCCGCTGGTGATGTGCAGGACAACATGTACCGCCAGGCTATTACGAGCGCGGGTTCAGGCTGCATGGCGGCGCTGGATGCGCAACGCTGGCTGGAAAGCCAGGAATGACCTTGCCGGATGATTGCTTATGGATTCCTCCATCAAGGATTTTGCTGATCTCAAGCCTCTGCACAAGGCGCTGAAAAAGCGGCAGGAAGCCGAGCGTCTGCAAGAGGAAGCGCTTCGCCGCCAGGAACGAAAAACCCGGCGCGAAGCCAATCTTTTCCGCGAGAGCATGGGGGATGTAACGCCTCTGAATTTCAGCAATCGCGTCGTGCCGGTAACGCCAAAGCCACCGCCAATTCCCCGCCAGCGCCTTGCCGATAACAAGGCGGCGCTGCGTCAATCCATTTCGGACGAATTCAATGTGGATACCCTGCTGGAAACGGATGCCGACCTGAGCTATCGCAAGGACGGTATCGGGCAGGATGTGGTGCGCAAGCTGCGCCGCGGCCACTGGATTATCCAGGATGAGCTGGATCTTCACGGCCAGCGGCGTGATGAAGCCCGCGAATTGCTCGGCGAGTTTCTGCGCCGTTGCGTCTTTAAAGGGCTTCGTTGCGTGCGGGTGATTCACGGCAAGGGGCTGGGTTCCGTCAATCAGGAACCTGTGCTGAAAAAGCTGGTGCACGTCTGGCTGGTGCAGAAGGAGGAAGTCATGGCCTTTGTGCAGGCCAAAGCCGCAGACGGCGGCTCAGGCGCGCTCCTGGTGCTGCTGAAAGGGAAATAGGGTTACACAAAGCGTATTTGCAGCTTCTTGCCAACCGCTTCCGCGTATTTGCGCAAGGTCGGCAGGGAAGGATACCGCGTACCGGACATCAGGCCGCTTTCCAGACGGGTGATAGCGGTAGCCTGTGTGCCCATTCGTTCAGCCACTTGTGCTTGCGTCATACCGGCTGCCTTCCTGGCGGCCAGTAATTCATCCAACAGAGAAAACTCCGGTTCCAACCGATCATATTCAGCTTTGAATTCCGGATCGGCCATCCATTGTTCCATCATTTCATCATGCGTCATGGTTGGCGGGGTACGTTTACGCGTCATTTTTAATCTCCTTCATTCTCCGTATGGCAGTCTCCATTTCCTGAGGTGGTGTTTTTGGCGTTTTCTTGATAAAGCTGTGCAGCATAACGATTTTCTTGCCGACAAGGGTACAGTAGAAAACGCGGGCAATTCCTTCTCCTCCTTTTATCCGCAGCTCAAAAAGCCCTTTGCCAAGCGCTTTTGTATGTGGTTCGCCAAGATGGGAACCATAAATCATCATGCGATCCGTGTACCTCTTGTAATGCGCTCGTATTGTCAGCGGCAGGTTATTGATGTCAAGCCGCACTTCATCACTGTAGTAATCGATTGTATACATGGGACATGTATAACAAAAGTGTTATGTTTTGTCAAATTGTGAGAAGAATAACAATTGATTGCATGAGGCAAATGTGGCGTATCAGGTATAAAGTTGCACACTGACAAGAAACAGGGGGAGATCATGCTGCCATCTGGCTGGTGCAGAAGGAGGAAGTCATGGCCTTTGTGCAGGCCAAAGCCGCAGACGGCGGCTCAGGAGCGCTCCTGGTGCTGCTGAAAGGGAAATAGGGTTACATTACCGTATTGCTCCTTTGAACAAAATATTTGATAGAATCCAAAGTATGTGATTTTCGGATATGAGGAGTTGTATTAATGAGTACCGTTCTCTCCCCGCTGGTTTCCGAGTTCGATACCCTTGAGCAAGAAGCGAGCCATACTGCATGGTTGCGGGCTAAAGTTGCTTCCAGCCTTGCCGATACTCGTCCCTCA
>JAISIS010000080.1 GCA_031261905.1 Burkholderiaceae bacterium | reverse complement strand
AGCCAGATTGCCGCCTTGGTAATTTCATAGCTAGGATAATGATCCAACGCGGCAATAAATTTACCTATTTCCTGAAATTTGATCCTCATCGCGTGCTGGGTATCATGGCTCGGCAAATGGTTGACAATCAGGCGACAGGGGTTCAGGGTGAAATTATTGTCCTCAACATTGGCAAAATCAAACACTTCAGCAGACCACTGACACAGGCGTTTCGCCATATAACTCATTTTTCGACCATGATTTTCCTTGTCAGCGATACTGCGGAAGAGTTCCAGCAACTCTTTTCCCTCAATTTCCGCCAGCCGTTTGTGGCCGACCAGTGGGAAAACATGGATCTCCAGTTGGCGCAACATTTTGTCGCGCGCCTCATCTGTGACCTTGCCTTCCTTGCTGGCATGAAGCCTTTTAGCAATCAACTCAAAGGTATTGCCTTCTTCCTTCGCTTGCAGCCGCTCAGCGGCCTCCTGAGCCACCTTCTGCTGGCGGGTATGCTCAATGGGATCAATACCTTTTTTGATGAGCTCCTGCGCCTTCCTCCTCTCTTCACGAGCATTGGCCAACGTTACTTCTGGATAGCTGCCAAATCCCAATAATTTTCGCTTGCCGTTTACCCGACATTGCATTCGCCAGTATTTTTTACCACTCTTCTCTACCAATAAATACAAGCCACCACCGTCGAAATGTGTCCCAGGCTTGGCATGATTGCAGAACGCTGGCTTTAATTTATTAGTCGCCACAATTGCCCTTGAGTTAAGTAAAATTTCATATAGACAAAGATATAGACAATAGTATAGACAATTTTTTTGGACTGTAATGGACTATATTGAACCATATCGGACTACTATGGAAATAAAAAGCCCGCTGAAACGTAGTGTTTTAGCGGGCTTTCTGAACTTCTTTGGACTTCCTCGGAATATCCATTTGGTGCCGACGGCGAGACTCGAACTCGCACAACTCTCGTTACTACCCCCTCAAGATAGCGTGTCTACCAATTCCACCACGTCGGCAAAGACGGGGATTATCCCAGCATCCGGCCATTTCTTCAAGCGGGTGCCGGGAAAATTATTTTTTATGGCTTCTCGACCGGTTTTTCAGGTTGCGCGCCAGGTACGGCAGCTATACCGGCTGCTGCAGCTTTTTCCTGTTTCTCTGGTTGTGGCGCCTGAGTCGGCGTCACCTGCATGGTTTCCAGCTTTTCAACGACCGTGCTTTTCGGTGCGGGACGGTGGCCCATATACGCCATTGCCAGCGTGGCAACAAAAAAGATGACGGCGGCAATGGCCGTTGAGCGTGAAAGGAAATTGGAAGAGCCGGTCGCGCCAAAAAGGCTGCCTGAAACACCCGCGCCAAAGGCTGCGCCCATGTCCGCACCCTTGCCGTGCTGCATCAGAACAAGCCCGATAATAGCCAGTGCCGAAAGCACTTGCACGATGATAATGATTTTGAACCACATAACGGTTTTCTTCTTTCTTGTTATTAACGGAAATATCCGAAGCGGCAATTATAATACAGCTTTGGCAATTGCCAGAAAATCATCTGCTTTCAGGGAAGCTCCACCTATCAGTCCACCGTCAATATCCGGCATCTGCAACAAGTCCAACGCATTCTCTGGCCGCATGCTCCCGCCATACAGAATACGCACCCGCTTGCCCGCTTCTGCACTTTTCTGCGCCAGCAACGCCCGTATGGCTACGTGAACTTCCTGCGCTATTTCGGGTGTGGCGTTTTTGCCGGTGCCAACAGCCCAGACTGGTTCGTACGCCACCACCAGCCCCTCGACTTCAGCAGGCTCCAGCAGGGAAAGCAACGCCTTTATCTGCCGGTTAATGACATCCCAGGTCAGACTGGCTTCCCTCTCCGCCAGCGTTTCGCCAACACAAATGATGGGCGTCAGTCCCGCCGCCAGGGCTCGTTGCGCCTTCTGGGCAACTTCCTCATCTGTTTCGCCATGATATTCGCGTCTTTCGGAATGACCGATAATCACGTACCGACAGCCGAAATCCTGCAACATACGGGCAGATACTTCACCTGTATAGGCGCCAACTGTATGGGAGGAAACGTCCTGCGCACCCAGGGCAATGCCGGACATGGAAAGTATCTGGCTACACTGCGCCAGATAGCAGGCAGGCACACAAACCGCCAGTTCGCCCCGTGCTTCCTGTGCACCGGCCCTGACGCCTTTCAGCAGCACACCATTCGCAACCAGACTGCCGTTCATTTTCCAGTTACCGACAAATAGTTTGCGACGCATACCACTCTCCTCTATTGTCAAGCGGCTATTCTAGCGGCAGGGGCCAAAAACGGTCAATGAATGATGACGCTTCGATAGTGATCGCTCTCGCCATCCTCATCGTCGTCGTCGTCGTGAATACCCGCACCGTGCGCATGCTGATGCTCAATTTCGTCGGGCGTTGCCGCACGCACTTCTGTTACCGAAAGCGTAAAGCGCAGGGCCATGCCCGCAAGCGGGTGGTTGCCGTCCAGAACCACCTTGCCGTCCGCCATGTCGGTCACCACAAAAATAATGGCGCCATCGTCTTCATCACCATTTTCAGGGATGCCTTCAAACTGCATTCCTATTTCCAGCGGTGAAGGAAACTTGTCTCGCGCTTCAATCCGCACCAGGGAGGGATCATAATCGCCAAACGCCTCATATGGCTCGACCTGAATCATGGTGGTATAACCAGCTTCCTTCCCGTCAAGCGCCTTTTCGATAGCGGGCAGAATATTATCATACCCGCCATGCAGATAGGTTATGGGTTCCTGACCATCTTCCAGCAGATTGTTCTGCGCATCCGAGAGCTTGTATTGAACGGTAACAACTGTGTTTCTGGTAATTTTCATCTTGTCTCCACGACAGTCAGACTGGCCCGCTGCCTGTATTTCCGGATTATACCCGTTTCATGCACCCGCATAGCAATACCGCTCCCCTGTGCCGCTCTCCGGAGCGCGAACTTCGCTCAAAAGACCGGAATATCGCTTGGCAAGCATCAAAAAACAGGCTATTTCACAGCAGAGTGTCTCTTTTTTGTCAGCATTTTGAGACAGCTTTCCCTTTTTTACCGCGTTGCATCACTTTTTTTGAGCGGCCCCTATTAAAAATCGGGTTTTCTTGATATACACTTTCTTTACGTAACAGTGAAAACCCGCCAACATGGATCCTCATGGCAATGGGTGGAGATGGCGAAAGGTTAGACGGTAGTTCAAATTTAACCGCAAATCATCTGACTCTTCTGTTGCAAGCACCAAAAAATGGCTATAATCACGGCTATTGGAGTACTTTCGAAATGTGTCCGGATACCGGGTGCGGGGGTTTGCGGAATTACTCTTAATATCGAAGTACTTATTACCGGTAATACTTATTGTTCTATTTTTAGAAGGAAGACAAATGAAAAAATCGCTTTTGATCGCTGCTATTCTGGCTGTTGCATTATCGGCTTGTAAGTATGGTGAACCGCCGATCCAAGACAAGATGCGCCAAGATGCTATTAAACTTATCAAGGCTGGCAAGAAAGAAGAAGCTGATCTTCTCAAGAAGGAAGCCGCTGATATTGACTCCAAACTGGCTGCGCTGAAATCTGCAAAAGTTGCCAAAGACCAGGCTGGCACAGAAGCCGCTCAAAAAGCGGTTGATGAGGCTATCGCCAAAGCCAAGGCTGACTACGGTGCTATAAAAGGTGATGCCGCCGCCAAGCCTGCTGCTCCGGCTGCTGCTCCTGCCGCCAAGCCTGCTGATGCTGCCAAGCCCGCTGAAGCTGCTAAACCCGCTGAAGCTGCTAAACCCGCTGAAGCACCGAAGAAGTAATATAGCAATACCTATTGCAACAAAAAGGCCGGTCTTTATGACCGGCCTTTTTGTGAGTATTCCCTGAGCAAACGGGAAATATATTCCTTGCTCACTCTACAGTCATCCAGCCAAATCCCCCTTCCTGACTGGCGAGAATAATTTCCGCGCCACTGCCTTTGGCTGCTTCCTTCAATTTGCCCAGTGCCAGTTCCGGGCGATTGTTTTGCTGGCTCAGATGCGCGCCAATAATTTTTTTCAGCCGCGTCCGGTCAACTTCCTCAATACAGCGGGCCGCATCATCATTGGAAAGATGTCCATGCGCGCCCTTTATCCGTGCTTTCAGAAATCCCGGATAAGAGGAATCAGCCAGCATTTGCACATCATGGTTGCATTCAATCATCAGCGCGTCACAACCCTTTAACGCCAAAGTCAGATGAGGGGTAATTTGCCCGGCATCCGTCAGCATACCCAGCTTGCTGTTGCCGTCCGTCACATGAAACTGCAAAGGCTCTCGCGCATCATGGGGAATTGTGAAGGCTGTAAATTGCAAATCGCCAACAGCAAATGTATCGCCATCCCGGCAAAAGCAAATATTCTCTACATGGCTTTTTCGTTCAAGTGCATGAAAAGTACCATGACTCATCCAGACCTGAAGCCTATGCCGCGCGGCAAACTGAAAAACGCTGCCGGCATGATCGCTGTGTTCGTGGGTAATAATGATTGCCGAAAGAGAGGCGGGAGCAATACCCGCACGCGCCAGCCGCCGTTCCGTTTCCCGCAAGCCAAAGCCGCAATCCAGCATCACGCGTGTTGCTGTGACGCCGTCAGAAGCGGAAACCAGCAACGCATTGCCTTTGCTTCCGCTTCCCAGGCTGGAAAACGCCAGTCGCCTGCCTGGTGTACGGGACATTGCTCTCACAATTTACTTCAACTGGCCATACAACAAGGTCAGAATCTTCTCTCCGGTAGCCGAAGTTTCCGGGTTGCCCTCATTGTTCTGAACCGATACCTGCGTGGAGCCGCTATGCAATTCTTTTACAGAAACCCGGTAACGTCTGGCCTTCTTGTCCTTGTCTTTATCCGACGCAGAGAAGAGCTTGGAGAAGAATCCCCTGTCCTGCGCGGATTTATTCTTTGCGCCCTCTTCCTGATCGACATAGCGCACGAAATACAGCCCTTGTGAACGGTCACGATCCTCAACTGTGAAACCTACACGATCCAGTGCAAGGCCAACGCGCCGCCAGAGACGGTCAAATCCTTCTTCGACCATAATGACAGAATGTCCGCCACTCTTGACCAGGTTGGCGCGCAACTGCGGCACAACGGATTCTTTTTTCGCCGCTACGACTTCTTTTTCCTTGTTGTCCGTCAGACGATTCAGCAGGCGTGAAAGAAATTCGGCTTCCAGCTCAGGATCGGACGGGCGGGAGGTCCACATCGTGGATTCCTTGTCCGCACCAACAATTTCCTCCTGGGCGCCCCTGTGGCTGATAAAGATATCTGTTGAGCCATCATCGTTGCGTTCAAGACGGGTCCGGAATTTGTCGCGCTCGCCAGTGGAATACAGCGAATCCAGCACTTTCCCAAGTGTTTTGCGAATAAAGTCCTTTGGCAATTTGGCCCTGTTTTCCGCCCAGTCCGTTTCCATGATGCCGGTGGTCGGCGATTCAACGTTGATCATGAAACCGTTATCCTGCCAAAACTCCTTGATCTGCTGCCACAGCTCTTCCGGCGTACGATTGATAACCAGCCATCTTTGGCTGCCATCCCTTTCGATATGTGCGTCTGCCATGGACTTTGGCGCAACGACAATCCCGGAACCTGGCCCTACGACCAGGGATTTTGTGCCGGTTTGCGATTTGAGTTTCTCCTGATAATCTGAGGCGGTAATGGTGCCAGAGGCCGCTTCGGGCATGGTATAACGATTATCGCGCTGCAATTGGGTCAGGTCAGGCGGTATTTCCAGCCGCTGTGTAGGGTTTTTCGCGTTTTCGGATTTGTAATCGATCCTGTCCGCCTACCACAACTCATCAAAGGTAGTACAGCCGGACAACAGGAGAAAAACAATCGTCCCCAGGA
>JAISIS010000028.1 GCA_031261905.1 Burkholderiaceae bacterium | reverse complement strand
CACCCTGCGGTGTTGACTATGATTTCCATGGCGATCCGGGCTGGCGCAAAGGCGGGATTGCCGGTATCCGTTTGCGGCGAGCTGGCTGGAGACCCTGCCATGACCCGCTTGCTTCTGGGAATGGGGTTGCGGGAGTTTTCCATGCATTCCACGCAGATGCTGACCATCAAGCAGGAGATTCTCAACGCCAATGTGAAACAATTGGTGCCGAAAGTGAAAAGGCTGCTGGGTCTTTACGAACAGGAGGCCATTACGCGGGCGGTGGAGAAAATCAGGAAGTTGCCTCCGGTGGGATAAGGAGGGTTTGATGGTCGCCGTTTGACGCTGACGAACGACTTCGTTATGCTTGTGATATTGCGCCGATTTGAATGATTCAGCTTGCGGGCGCAGGGGAGTAACCCGAAATAAATGCGGCTAAAGCGAGCTTGAAAACAAGCCCGGCAGATCTGCTGCTTTCGGGCTTGTTTTTTTAAGGTAATGAAAGCGAAAGATCAACGCTTTCAGGACACGGGATAAGTAAATGACTTCTGTTGGAACGGTAACGGCCCGCTCAATCCATTTTGATGAGCCACTGCGTTTGCAAAGCGGTGCGCTGATTGCCGATTACACGCTGGTTTATGAAACATACGGGGAACTGAACGCGGACAAATCCAACGCGGTGTTGATTTGCCACGCGCTGAATGCCTCACACCATGTGGCGGGCTATTATGCTGACCAGCCCAGGAACATCGGCTGGTGGGACAATATGGTCGGCCCTGGCAAACCGGTTGATACCAATCGTTTCTTTGTCATCGGCATCAATAACCTGGGATCGTGTTTTGGCTCCACCGGGCCGATGCACATTAACCCGGAAACCAATAAGCCATACGGGAACCGCTTTCCGGTCGTCACGGTAGAAGACTGGGTGCGCGCCCAGGCGCGCTTGGCTGATGCCCTGGGGATTGGGAAATTTGCCGCTGTCATGGGAGGCTCTCTGGGCGGTATGCAGGCGCTGGCGTGGAGCATGATGTTTCCCGACAGGCTGGAACATTGCGTCGCCATTGCCTCTACCGCCAAACTGACCGCGCAGAATATCGCGTTCAATGATGTGGCGCGCCAGGCGATCCTTTCCGACCCGAATTTCCATGGCGGGGATTTTTATTCCCATGATGTGGTACCAAAGAATGGCTTGCGCGTCGCGCGGATGATCGGGCATATCACCTACCTTTCCAATGCGGACATGTCGGAAAAATTTGGCCGGGAACTGCGCCAGGGGCAATATCTTTTCGGGTTTGGCGTAGAGTTCGAGATTGAATCCTACCTGCATTACCAAGGGGACAAATTTTCATCTTATTTTGACGCCAATACGTATCTGTTGATTACGCGAGCGCTGGATTATTTTGATCCGGCTGCGCCCTATGATGGCGACCTGACCCGTGCGTTGGCCGGGACACAGGCTAAATTCCTGCTGGTTTCGTTTACGACAGACTGGCGTTTCTCGTCCGAAGCCAGCCAGGCGATCGTTCAGGCGCTGGTGGATAACCGGCGGCAGGTAACCTATGCCGATATAGACGCACCGCATGGGCATGACGCCTTTTTGCTGACAGACGAGCGTTACCATGATCTGGTTCGCGCTTATTTCGACAGGATCTGGGTTGAAATAAAAGCGCAGGGAGGACAGTAAGCATGCAGAAATTACGGGAACTCCGGGCTGATCTGGCATTCATTGCCAACTGGGTGCCGGAAAAGGCGCATGTGCTGGATCTGGGGTGTGGCGATGGCGCGATGCTGGAACATCTATGGCTGACAAAAGGGTGTACCGGTTATGGTGTTGATATTGATGACGACAAGATTCCCGGTTGCGTTAGCCGGGGCGTTGCAGTGATTCAGCATGATCTGGAAAAAGGCCTGCATCTGTTTGCGGACAACGCGTTTGATACGGTGCTTTTCCTTTCCGCCCTGCAGATGATGAGAAATGTGGAAGATTTGCTGCGTGATATTGCCAGGGTTGGTAATGAGGCAATAGTTTCTTTTCCCAACTTTGCCTACTGGCAAAACCGCCTGACCTTACTGACCGGGCGGATGCCGGTGACGCGGGAGTTGCCCTATGCATGGTATGACACGCCCAATTTGCGTTGCGCCACCATTAGCGATTTTGAAGAACTGGCCAACCAGGTTGGCCTGATGGTTACCGATTGCGTGGCGCTGCGCTATGGCGAACCGGTCAGCTTTTTGCGGAACTGGCGCGGCACGCTGGCGGTTTTCCGTCTGAAAAAGCGTTCTCCTCTTTCCGGCAGATGACCATGCCCGAACGCACCTGGCCCAGTGCGTTTCAGCGGCGCATGCTGATTTGTGTTTTTATCGGCTTTTCCTCAGGGCTTCCGCTTTTCATTTTGCTGAACCTGCTTCAGGCCTGGCTGGCGAAATCCGGGCTGAATGTCAAATCGCTGGGCCTGTTTGCGCTGGTGATGTTTCCTTATACCTGGAAATTTTTATGGTCGCCGCTGATGGATCGCTTCAGCCTGGGCGTGATGGGCCGCCGCCGGGGCTGGATGGCCGTGACGCAACTTGCGCTCTTTCTTTCCATTGGTGTGATGGGAATGCTTGACCCGTTGCGCCAGCTTCCGCTGGTTGGCCTGCTGTGCGCGCTGGTAGCTTTTTTGTCTTCCAGCCAGGATATTGCGGTGGATGCTTACCGCCGGGAATTGCTGCCGGATAACGAGCAGGGGCTTGGCAGCGCCATCCATGTGAACGCCTACCGGGTTGCGGGGATGGTGCCGGGGGCGCTTTCCCTGATACTGGCCGACCAGATGAGCTGGCAATGGGTTTTCTGGATTACCGCCGCCTTCATGATTCCGGGATTTATTTGTACGCTGCTCGTCAAGGAGCCGGAAATATACGGTCAGCCACCCGCCAATTTGCGCGAGGCGGTGATTTTGCCTTTTCAGGAATTTATCGCCCGTTCCGGCTGGAAAAACGCGCTGTTGGTGTTGAGCTTCATTTTTCTGTACAAGCTGGGGGACAGCCTGGCAACGGCGCTGGCGACCAAATTTTACCTTGACCTGGGTTTTTCCATGACCCAGATAGGCGTCATCGCCAAAACAACCGGCTTCTGGGCCAGCCTGGTGGGCGGGATGCTGGGTGGCATATGGATGATCCGTCTGGGCATCAATCGCGCCCTGTGGCTGTATGGGGTGGTGCAGGCCCTTTCCATCCTCGGTTTTTCGTGGATATCCCTGCGGGGAGCCGACCCCTACCTGCTGGCCTTTGTGATCGGTTTTGAGGCCCTGGGCGTTGGCCTGGGTACGGCTGCGTTTGTCGCCTATATTGCACGGACAACGGACAAACGTTACAGCGCCACGCAGTACGCGCTGTTTACCAGTCTCGCTGCGGTGCCGCGTACCTTCATCAATGCCTCCGCAGGTTTTATTGTGGATCAAACGGGATGGTTCCTGTTTTTTAACCTGTGTTTCCTGCTGGCCTTGCCCGGTATGCTGCTGTTGCCCAAAGTTGCGCCATGGAATGCCGAAATCAATGATTAGACAGGAAGCGGCATCAAGGTTATGATTTTCGCCTGTCTGGTTTATCAAAAACAATTAAAGGAAATCAAGTATGGTGCAATCCCTTCCGGAAATGCCTGACAAGGCGGGATATTTTGGCGAGTATGGCGGGCAGATCATCCCGCCGGAACTCAAGGCCGTTATGGATAAGATCAGCGACGCCTATGAGGAAGTCCGCAAGACGCAGGCTTTTCAGGATGAGTTGCAGGAATTGTACGCGTATTATGTGGGTCGTCCCAGCCCGGTGTATTATGCCCGGCGGCTTACCGAACGCCAGGGTGGGGCGCGCATCTTCTTAAAGCGTGAAGACCTGAATCATACCGGCGCGCATAAAATCAATCATTGTCTGGGACAGGCGCTGCTGGCCCGTTTTATGGGCAAGACCAAGGTGCTGGCGGAAACCGGCGCAGGCCAGCATGGCGTGGCGCTGGCAACCGCCTGTGCGCTGGTCGGGATTCCCTGTGAAATCCACATGGGCGTGGTGGATATGAAAAAAGAGCGTCCGAACGTGACCAAGATGCAGATCCTCGGCGCGACGATGGTGCCTGTAACGCGCGGGACACAAACGCTTAAAGACGCGGTAGACAGTGCTTTTGACGAATATATCAAGGACCCGGTCAATTTCCTGTATGCCATAGGTTCAGCCGTTGGCCCGCACCCTTTCCCGAAGATGGTGCGTGATTTCCAGTCAATTATCGGCAAGGAAGCGAGAGAGCAATTCCTTGCCCGCGAAAAGCGCTTGCCGGATATGGTGGTGGCCTGCGTGGGCGGTGGCTCCAATGCCATCGGCATGTTTACGGAATTTTTGCCGGACGAGGCGGTCAGGCTGGTGGGTGTTGAACCGGCAGGGAAAGGCCTGGATACGCCGGATAATGCCGCAACCATGTCGCTCGGGCGCAAAGGCGTGCTGCACGGTTACCGTTGCTATGCCCTGCAGGACGAGAACGGCAATACCCTGCCGGTATATTCCATTGCTTCCGGCCTGGATTATCCGGGTGTCGGCCCGCAGCACTGCTACCTCAGGGATATTGGTCGCGTGCAGTATGAGGCTGTCACGGATGATGAATGCCTTGATGCATTTTTAACCCTTTCACGCGTTGAGGGGATTATCCCGGCGCTGGAAAGTGCTCATGCGGTGGCGTATGCGATGAAGGTGGCAAAGGAAATGGATCCGGACAAGGCTATCCTGGTCAATTTGTCCGGCAGGGGGGACAAGGACGCGGATTTTGTCGCCGGTAAATTGGCGCTGTAACAGCGAGGCAAACGAGGTTTACGGTGAGTAATTTACGACAGGACTTTATACGGTTTGCCGTTGAGGCAGGGGTATTGCGCTTTGGGCAATTTGTGACCAAGGCGGGACGGATGTCACCCTATTTTTTCAATGCGGGCCTGTTCAATGATGGGCAATCACTGGGAAGGCTGGCGGATTTTTATGCGCAAACCCTGCTGGATTCCGGGGTGGCTTTCGATATGCTGTATGGCCCGGCATACAAGGGCATCCCGCTGGTGTCGGCGGTTGCCGTAGCCTTGGCGGGCAGGGGACGTAATACTCCGTTTGCTTTCAACCGCAAGGAAGCGAAGGATCACGGCGAAGGCGGGACGCTGGTTGGCGCCCCGGTCAAAGGGCGGGTAGTGATTGTGGATGATGTGATTTCCGCTGGCACTTCCGTTGGGGAGTCGGTTGACATTATCCGTGCAGCCCATGCCGAACCGGCAGTGGTGCTTATCGCACTGGACCGGATGGAACGCTCCGGCAAGGATGGCGCGCTATCGCCGCTGTCGGCAGTACAGGAGGTTGAGAAGGCCTACCACATGCCTGTATTGTCCATTGCCAACCTGGATGATCTGATGGCGTATCTTTCACGGGAAGGCGCCAATGGCGAACTGGCCGCGCATCGTGACGCGGTTAACGCTTATCGCGTGCGCTACGGCGCTGCCTGAGATTACTTCGCACGGTGCGCGGCATTATTGCCGCATACCGGGCAATCCGGGTTGCGATCCAGTTGCATCCTGGACCACTCCATTTTCAGTCCGTCCAGAAGCAACAGGGAACCGGCCAGGGATTCGCCTATTCCTGCCACCAGCTTCAAGGCTTCGGCTGCCTGGATTGTTCCGATAATGCCGACAACCGGCGCGAATACCCCGAACTCGGCAGCTTTCCTGTCCTGAAAAGGCTGGTCAGCCGAAAAAAGGCAGGAATAGCAGGGCGCGTCATCACGGCGCATGTCGTAAACCGAAACCTGCCCGTCAAAACGCAGGGTAGCGCCAGAAACCAGCGGCAGCTTGTTGGCGACGCAAACGCGGTTGATGGCATGGCGGGAAGCGAAGTTGTCCGTACAATCCAGCACTACCGTGGCATCGGCGGCAAGCGTATGCAGGCGGGATTCGTCAGGCCGTTCCGTCAGCGCAAGTACCGTGACATCGGGGTTTATTTTCCCCAGGGTTTTTTTGCCGGAAAGTGCCTTCAGTTCACCCACGCGGTCATCCGTATGCAGGATCTGGCGGTGAAGATTGGTTCGGTCAACCACATCGTCATCCACCAGCGTGATTTTTCCAATGCCGCTGGAGGCCAGGTAATAACAGACCGGTGAGCCAAGACCGCCTGCACCGATAACAAGGGCATGAGCCGCCAGGATTTTTTCCTGGCCGACTTCGCCCAGCTCTTTCAGCAGAGTATGGCGGGAATAGCGTTCGGATTGCTGCGGAGTCATGCCGGATCCTTTCATCAGGGTTTGCTTTTCCCGGTTTTTTTGCCGGTATCTTTGCCCGGGGCGGGTTTGTCGGAGCATTGCCATCCCGGGATTTGCGGGCATTCATTTTCCTTGCCGGAGTTTTTCTCCGTACCTTTCATGCCGTGCTCCTTATCGGTACCTGATTTAGCGGATGAGGCGCTATTCTTCTTTTCATCGGTGGCTGCCCTGGATAATTTAACCGGCTGCCCTTTCAGGTAATTGAGGGCCTGCATCAACTGGAAATCATCCTTGCTGCCGTATTCAAGCGGCTTGTATTTCTTCGCACCGCTCAAAAGGCGCTGCTCCTCTTCTTCACTGGCGCGTTGCGCTTCGTCATTCGCATGAGCAGGATCATCGGAAAGGTGTTTGAACAGATCGGCTTCCCGCAGGCGCATACTGTTGTAACCATCTCCTTCGGGCGTTTCATCTACCATAAGATCGGGCACAATGCCTTTTGCCTGGATGGAACGGCCACTTGGCGTGTAATAGCGGGCGGTTGTCAGCTTGACGGCGGTATCCTGTGAAATCTGCCGTACGGTTTGTACGGAACCTTTACCAAATGTCTTGGTGCCGAGAAGAGTGGCCCGCTTGTGATCCTGCAAGGCTCCCGCCACGATTTCAGATGCGGAAGCGGAGCCGACGTTGACCAGCACGACAACAGGAACGGTTTTAACCTGTGGAGGCAGTTTTGCCAACGGATCGCCCAGATGACGCCCGGCATAAAATTCGGGGCGGGAGTAGAAAGTCGCCTTGGATTCCGGGAGCTGCCCGTTGGTGGAAACGACAACAAGATCCTTCGGCAGGAAAATGGATGCCACACCGATAGCGCCAGGCAGAATGCCGCCAGGATCATTGCGCAGGTCCAGGACCAGCCCCTTCATATTGGGGGATTGGGCATAGAGCGCATTGATTCGTTTGACTAAATCTTCCACGGTGGGTTCCTGGAACTGCGCGATCCGGAGCCAGCCGTAACCCGGTTCGATCATTTTGGATTTGACGCTCCTGATGCGGATTTCCTCACGGACGATGGTTACTGTCAGAGGCTTGTTCTCGTTTTTGCGTACGATGGTCAGGGTAATTTTTGTATTGGGTTCTCCGCGCATCCTTTTAACAGCCTCGTCCAGCGTCATATCCTTGACGGATACGCCATCCAGACGGGTAATCAGGTCGCCCGGCTTGATGCCCGCGCGGTAGGCCGGGGTATCCTCGATAGGCGAAATGACCTTGATGAAGCCATCTTCCGTCCCGACTTCAATGCCGAGGCCGCCAAAGCGCCCCTGTGTGCCTTCCTTCAGTTCTTTCAGCGCTTTTTTATCCAGATAGGCCGAATGCGGGTCCAGCGAGGATACCATGCCGGAAATGGCTTCAGTCAGCAGCTTTTTATCGTCAACCGATTCCACATAGTCTGTCTTGATAAGGCCAAAAACGTCAGCCAACTGTCTGAGTTCATCAAGGGGAAGCGGGGCGACAGGCTTTTGCGCCATCGCGGAGAATTGCATGGAAGCTGCAATGCCTGCCAGCATGCCAAGACCTATAAGTATGATGTTGCGAAATTTTCCGCCCATATATCAATCACCTAGTAGTTACCCAGTCCATGGGGTTGAATGCCTGCCCGTTATGACGCATCTCGAAATATAAACCGGTTTGCGTATTATCGCTGCTATTGCCTGCGTTGGCTATAACATCACCACCTTTTACGCGTTCTCCCGTTTTTTTGCGCAAGGTTTGCGCGTTGGCGTAAATGGTCATGTATTGCGCGCCGTGATCAACAATAATCAGATTGCCAAAGCCGCGCAACCAGTCGGCAAAGACCACTTCACCATTGGCAACGCAGCGGATTTCCGCACCGGCTGGCGTTTCGATGAAAATGCCTTTCCAGCTTGGGCCATCCGCGCGTTTTGAGCCATAGTGCGCCGTGATGGTGCCTTTTACCGGCAGTTTCAGACGTCCCCGCATCTTGCCGAACGCGCTTTTGGATGATGACGCGTCAGCAACTGCTTCCACTTTTTGTGGTTGTTCTCCCTTGCCCTTGCGTTTTTTGGCGGCAGCCCTTTTTGCGGCGGCTTTTCGTTGTTCCTCGATCTTGCGGGCCAGCTTGTCAACGAGAGATGAAAGCCGCTTTTCATCCTGCTCCAGCTTCTCGGCCTGTTTGCGCTGCTGTTCCAGTTTGGAAGAAAGCTGGGCCAGCAACACGGCACGCTCGGCCTTTTCTTTTTCAAGTTGCTTTTTTTGCGTTTGCTTTTGCCGGGAAATGCTTTCCAGCTCCTGTTTGGTGGAAGCTGTTTGCGTACGTTTGTTGTCAACCGCGAGCAGATTGGACTGAAGCGAACTGGTCAGCGTTGCCTGCGCTTCCGAAATATACGACATATATTGCAATTCCCGGTTGACGCGGTTGGGGTTGTCGCCAGACAAAAACAGCTTCATCCGGTTCTCGCTCCCGGAAATATATTGTTCCTGCAGGAGGCTGGCGAGCTGGTTCTGCTGCTCCGCGACGGTGGTTTCCAGCCGTGACTGTTCCGCCGTCAGTTGTTCCAGGCGATTCTCGGTAAAGCTTTGTTTTTTCTCCAGATCCTGGATGGAACGGTTTGTTTTATTAATGGCTTCTTCCGATTTGGCCAGGGTATTGGCGGCCTTGTCCTTTTCGGTTTCCGTTTTGCCGATTTCGCGTTTGAGTCTGGTCAGTTGCTGCCGCACCTTGCCACGTTCGCTTTCAGCCGCCCGTTTTTGTTTTGTGCTGTCGGCTTTGGCGGATTTGTCCGGTGTTTTTGCGGAGGCCTTTTTTGTGGTAGTTTTCTTTGGGGTGGTTTTATTTGTGGAGGTTTTGGGGGTGGTCTTGCCGGTTTTCTGCTGGGTCTTCGCGGTTTTTTTAGCTGGCTGTGCCGCCATACAGGGTGCAGCCAGCACAACCGACAACAGCAATGTCAGCAGGAAACAAAAAACATCATGAAGGCTTTCTTTTTTTGCGCGTTCACAAAAAGAAAGCGCAGTGGTGCAAACAGTCATATGGATGTCGCGTTACCTCATGATCTTCAGCGTGTTGTCAACGCCTCCTTGTTGCGCATTTCAGGCACTTTGCCCAGGTAGTAATGACGGATCGGGCGCAAATTGTCGTCCAGTTCATAAACCAGCGGCTGCCCTGTGGGGATGTTCAGATCGGCAATAGCGTCATCGCTGATCTGGTCCAGTTCCTTGATCAGCGCACGCAGGCTGTTGCCGTGCGCAGCGATCAGAATACGCTTGCCCTGCCGTATCTGCGGTGCGATGACGTTATTCCATAACGGCATGGCCCGTGCGATAGTGTCCTTGAGACTTTCCGTCAGGGGAATCTGGTCACGCTTGAGATGCCGGTACGCAGGCTCGGCAAAAGAAGTGCGCGCATCGTCCAGACTGAGCGGATCAGGCGCGACAGAATAGCTTCGCCGCCATAGATGGACCTGTTCGGTACCGAATTTGTTGGCGGTTTCCGCTTTGTTCAATCCCTGCAACGCGCCATAATGTTTTTCATTCAGTTGCCAGTGGCAGGAAACAGGCAGCCACATGCGGTTCATTTCGTCCAGCGCAATCCAGAGTGTGCGGATGGCGCGTTTCAGGACGGAGGTATAAGCAAGATCAAACTCAAAACCGGATTCCCGCAAAAGCCTGCCAGCCTCCCTGGCTTCGGCTTTTCCTCTTTCGCTCAGGTCAACATCAGACCATCCTGTGAAACGGTTTTCAGAATTCCAGACGGATTGTCCGTGCCGCATGAATACAATTTTATGCATAGTCGAGTATGAATTTTAAGTATCACGAATGCCCTGCATATTTCTATTTTATAATGTAGCCGTTTGTAATTGACGATCCTTACGGGAAATATTGTGAATTTTATTTGGGATAACATTTTTCTGGTCTGTGTGGTGCTGTATTGTATAGGCGCTTTGCTGTGGCCCAGAATCCGGCGCGGCTCCCGCATCAGCCATACGGAAGCGACGCAACTGATCAACAAAGGCAAGGCCGCCATTATTGATGTCCGTGGTCAGGATGCATACAAAACCGGGCACTTGCTCAACGCCATCCACATTCCTTACGACTCGCTTGAGTCGCGTCTGGCGCGCATTGAAAAACTGAAATCGCAACCGGTGATTGTAATTTGCGAAGACGGCAGGAATTCACAAAAGGCGGCCGAGTTTTTGAGAAAATCCGGCTTTTCACAGGTGTTCAACCTGAAAGGCGGTATGGCCGAGTGGAAAACAAACGGTCTGCCTGTTACATTGTGAGATGATAATGTCCTCCACTGTTTTCATGTATGCAAAGGCGGTGTGCCCTTACTGCACCATGGCGGAAAAGCTCCTTCAGATGAAAGGCGTCCGGGATATCGAGAAGAAGTGTATTGACGAAGACGACAGCCTGCGGGATGAAATGATGCAGAGAACCGGACGCCGCACGGTTCCCCAGATATACATAGGCGAAACGCATGTCGGCGGCTATGACGATCTGGCGGCCCTGGACAGGCAGGGCCTGCTGCTGCCGCTGTTGCAAAAAGCCTGATTTTTATTTCATCATCAACCGGAGTTCATCCATGTCTTCTGAAACAACCGCTGACGCCTCACGGCCAGTTTTTCAGCTCCAAACCATTTATCTGAAGGATTTGTCACTGGAACAGCCCAATTCGCCGGCCATTTTTCTGGAACAGAAAATGCCGGACTTGCAGATCACCATCAATGTGGGAGTGGATGCGCTGGCGGAAACCACTTATGAAACAACGGTTACCGTTACGCTGACGGCGAAGATCGGGGAAAAGACCGCCTATCTGATTGAAGGCAAGCAGGCCGGTATCTTTGAAGTGCGCAATCTGCCGAAGGAAACGCTTGACCAGGTGCTTTTCATTACCTGCGCAAGCATTGTGTACCCGTACCTGCGCGCCAATATTGCCGATATCGTGCTGCGTTCCGGTTTCCCTCCGGTTCATCTGGCTGAAATTAATTTTGAAGCCTATTACCGCGAGCGCGTTCAGGGCGGAGAGACTGCGCAGGAAGTCGTCGGCAATGGCAGTGCCGCCGGAGCGCAACCCGCCCGATAACATGGCCTGCCCCATGAAATTCCTCCGCTTGCCGATTCTTGCGCTGGCGTTGGCGCTGGCGGCAGGGACAGTTTATGCATTCAGCTTTTCTGCGGTAGGTGACGAGCCTGCCATCTTGTATGATGCGCCAAGCTATAATGGCGTCAAGCGCTTTATTGCGCCCGCGCATATGCCGGTGGAGGTGCTGTTTTCCTACCAGGACTGGACCAAAGTACGGGATATGGCTGGAGACATGGCGTGGATTGAATCCAGGGCGCTGGGGCAAAAGCATTTTGTCATGGTAAAAACAGAGCTGGCGCAGATACACGCTTCGCCGGATGCCGCTTCACCAGTAGTATTCAGGGCGAAGCGGCATGTCATCCTGGAAAAACAGCCGTCCGCCGTTCCCGGCTGGATTGGCGTATCCCATCCGGATGGCGAAACCGGTTTTGCGCGCGCCGATGAAGTCTGGGGCAGCTAGAATGAAAATCACCATCCTTGGCGCAGGCGCCTGGGGCACTGCACTGGCTGTTGTTCTGGCGCAACGCCATCCGGTCCTCCTTTGGGGACGGGATGAGGCCCATATGCTGGCGGCGAAGCAGGCGCGCGAGAACAAGGCGGCCTTGCCCGGCCTGAATTTCCCGGAGCAGCTTACGGTCAGTTCCTCACTGGAAGAGGCGCTTAATCACGTGCAGGGAGAGGAATCCGTGCTGTTTGTGGCGACTTCCGTTGCCGGGTTGCGCCAGGTGGCTGGAAA
>JAISIS010000191.1 GCA_031261905.1 Burkholderiaceae bacterium | reverse complement strand
AATTATTTGAAAAAAGAGAATTTTCAGGCCGGCTTGCCGGTCTCCCACCTTGCCCTGCAAGCCGGTATGTCATGAAACTGCCGCACAGGGGCTGTTGCAATATTGATTCCATTATGTCTGATGATCAAAAGATGGCCGAACAGGCGGCGCCCGCGCTGCGTTTCACGGATTTCGGCCTGGATGAAAAAATCCTGCGCGCATTGAATGAGCAGGGCTATATTTCCCCGACGCCTATTCAGGAAAAGGCGATCCCCATTGTCCTTCAGGGGCGCGATGTGATGGGCGCGGCACAGACGGGCACCGGCAAGACGGCGGGTTTCTCGCTGCCGCTGATTCAGATGCTGCTGCCGCTGGCCAATACCAGCATGTCTCCGGCGCGGCATCCTGTGCGCGCGCTTATTCTGACGCCTACGCGGGAACTGGCGGACCAGGTTGCCGATAATGTGCGCAATTACGCGCGCTATACCGGATTGCGCTCGGCGGTTGTGTTTGGCGGCGTGGATATGGCCCCTCAGACGGCGGCGCTCCGGGCCGGGGTGGAAATCCTGATAGCGACGCCGGGACGGCTGCTGGACCACGTGCAGCAGAAATCCCTGAATTTGTCGCAAACCAGTATTCTGGTTCTGGACGAGGCGGACCGGATGCTGGATATGGGTTTCCTGCCTGATTTGCAGCGCATTATCAATCTGCTGCCCAAAAAACGGCAGAATCTGATGTTTTCCGCGACATTCTCCACGGAAATCAAAAAGCTCGCGGGCAGTTTTCTGAGCCATCCCGCCACTATCGAAGTGGCCAGAAGCAATGCCGCGGCGGATACGGTATCGCAAACGGTTTATCAGGTGGATGAAGCCAGTAAAAGCGAGGCGGTGGCTTATCTGATTCATAGCCGGAATCTGGAGCAGGTGCTGATTTTCACCAATACCCGGATCGGCGCTTCCCGCCTGACGCGCCTGCTGGAAAAGAAGGGTATCCGCGCTACCGCCATTCATGGCGATAAATCCCAGCCGGAAAGGATGGCGGCTCTGGAGGCGTTCAAAAAGGGAGAAATTGATGCGCTGGTGGCGACTGATGTGGCGGCAAGGGGGCTGGATATTGTCGAATTGCCGTGCGTGATGAATTATGATTTGCCCTTTGCCGCCGAGGATTATGTACACCGTATCGGCAGAACGGGCCGTGCGGGCGCTTCCGGGGACGCCATCTCGCTTTATTCCGCCAAGGATGAGCGCTGTCTTGCCGATATCGAGAAACTGATCCGGCGCAAGCTGCCCCGCGTGGCGCTGCCGGGTTTTGGCGATGGCGCAAGACCGGCATCCGGCGGGAGGGAGCCGGGGCAACGCGAGGGACGCCAGGGCGCGCCGGCATCGGGCAGGCGCGCGGGGCGCGGTTCGCCGCCAGACCGGAAACGCAAACATGACCCCTGGTTTGACAAGCCTTACGAACCGGCTGTTTCCGCTGTGGAGATCAGGGAAGAGGCTGTTTCCACGGCTGTTGCGAAAGCGCCCGGAAAGAAAGTCGCGGCGCTTCTGGGCGGCTTGCCGAAAAAGTAAGGCGGGGCAGGCCCGCGCGGGTTAGCGGCCTTTGACCAGATCGGGCGCCCGCGTCATGTTGACTATCCACATGCCTCTGCCGGGGTGGGACTGAACGACAACTTCACTGGAGTGCGCCGCCAGCACGGCAGCCAGGCTGCGCCCCCTCATATTGGCATTTTCCAGCGCCCTGGCCAGGGGTACCGTCACATAAAGTTCTTTCGGGATTTTCTTCCCCGCATTCATGCTGTAATAGACGTAGCCGTGAGACATCAGGGCTTCGTGAACGGCGGAAGGCGCATGACCAGGCGCGCCTTTCGCGACCATTTCAATTCGCCGCAGGATGCTGTTTGTGGCGGTTCCGGCAAATACCAGGGTGAGTTTCCATTGGCGGTTTCCCCACAACAGGGTGGTTTCCAGTTCGTCTTTGTTCTTGTCGGGATTTGCGCCCAGCGCCAGGGCTTCGGCCATGGTGGTGGCGCCTATGGAAAACGGCATGGAACCCAGTATCTGGGTAAAGCGCCAGTCGGCGTTGTCACCGGTAATATCGCCCCGCCGCCGGTTATCCGCTCTGAGGATCGGTACTGTATCCTTGCGCACCATCAATGAGAAGGCGGTGTCTTTCTCATTGGCGAAATTCATCATCTGAAATAAAAAACGGCCCCGGGCATGGGTGATTTCCACTTTCATCTTCTTGCATGCCGGGCGGGTAATGACGATGCTTTCGCCCGGCGCAAGGCTGGTGGTGGTGTGAATCTGGATGGAGTTGTAAGGCGCAAGCACAATTTTGGTAATCCGGGTATCGGTTCTGTTGGTCAGCGTGAAACGATATTCGGCTGGTGTTTGCGAAAAGACGGCCTTCAGCGGAACAAGCAGCAAGGCAAGCAGCAACAACCATCCTGCGGCAAAACGATACATTGGCTGAAGCTGTGCTGAAGGCGTGTATTTCATGTCTTGTTCCTGTTGTGTGATGCATTTCAGCTTTATTTTACGGTATGGATGATGGTTCAACCAAATAATTCCAGGCATCAATAATCGGTAAAAGCGGCCCGCCAAAGGGATGCGTCAGGCGGGAGACGGGGTAAAATAGCAGGATGATGCAGCCTCAATTTATCCATCTCCGCCTTCACTCCGAGTATTCCATCGTTGACGGCCTGGTGCGTATTGACGACGTGGTGAAGGCCGCGGCAAGTGATGCGCAGCCTGCTCTTGCGCTGACGGATCTGTCCAATTTGTTCGGGCTGATCAAGTTTTACAAGGCGGCGAGGAAATCAGGCGTAAAGCCCATCGCGGGTTGTGATGTATGGGTTGCCGGGGAACAGGAAAAGGACAAACCTTCCCGCCTGCTGCTGCTGGTCAGGAACCGGGATGGCTATCTTCGCCTGTGCGAGCTGCTTTCCCGCGCCTGGCTGGAAAACCAGTACAAGGGCCGCGCGGAAATCCGTATGGAGTGGTTGAGGGCGCTGACGGAAAACGGGGCGGATAACGGCCTGATTGCGCTATCGGGGTTCCGG
>JAISIS010000155.1 GCA_031261905.1 Burkholderiaceae bacterium | reverse complement strand
CGCTCTTCCGATCTTATTGAGCGCTTTGGTTCGCCGATTGCCGGGCTGGTGGATGGCCTGTCCAAACTGGAAAAACTGCAATTCCAGAATCATGTGGACGCGCAGGGCGAAAACTTCCGGAAAATGCTGCTGGCGATGGCAAAGGATGTGCGCGTTATTCTGATCAAACTGGCCGACCGCCTGCACAATATGCGTACTCTGGATGCGATGGACATTTCCAAACGCAAACGCATCTCGCGGGAAACCATGGAGGTGTATGTTCCTATTGCCCACCGGCTGGGCATTAACCAGCTCTACCGGGAAATGCAGGATCTGGCCTTCCACAATCTATACCCCTATCGTTATGAAACCCTGACAAAGGCGCTCAATACCGCCCGTGGAAACCGGCATGAAGTTCTCGGCAAAATTCATGATACGGTCAGCGAGGCGCTGAAAAAAAGCGGGATTCTTGCCGAGCTTTACAGCCGGGAAAAAACCCTTTACGGCATCTACCGCAAGATGCGCCAGCAAAATCTGGCATTTTCCCAGGTGCTTGATATTTATGGCTTCCGCGTGGTGGTCGGGACGGTTGCCGAATGCTATGCCACGCTGGGCGTGCTGCACGCGCTGTATAAACCCATGCCCGGCAAGGTGCAGGATTACATCGCAATTCCCAAGCTGAACAAATATCAGTCCCTGCACACTACACTGGTTGGCCCGTACGGCGCACCAGTTGAATTCCAGATCCGTACGCATGAAATGCATAATGTTGCGGAAACTGGCGTCGCCGCGCACTGGCTGTATAAAAGCCCGAATGAAAACCTGACGGATTTTCAGAAACACAGTCTCGGCTGGCTGCAATCCCTTCTGGATATTCAGCAACAGACCGGCAACTCTGCGGAGTTCCTGGAACATGTCAAGGTGGATCTGTTCCCGGATTCGGTTTATGTTTTTACGCCCAAATCGGAAATTATCGCCCTGCCGCGCGAAGCCACCGCGCTCGACTTTGCCTACAATATCCACACGGACGTGGGCAACCAGACGGTCGCCGTCAAAATCAACAATGAACCAGCTCCGCTGAGAACCGAACTGCAGAATGGAGATATTGTCGAGGTCATCACCTCACCCACTTCCCGGCCCAATCCGGCATGGCTTTCTTTTGTCCGCACCGGCAAAGCCCGTTCCTGCATCCGCAGCCATCTGCGATCCATCAACATGGCGGATTCCATCGAGTTGGGCAAGCGCCTGCTGAACCAGGCCCTGCAGTCCGTCAGCATGGAGACAACCATTCCACAGCCGATCGCCGATAAACTGCTTTATGAAACCGGCTCAAAAACCCTGGATGACATTTACCTGGATATCGGCGTCGGCAAGCGCCTTGCGGCACTGGTCGCGCGCAGGATTGTCGGCCTGACAGATGAAGTCCAGCGCAAAAAACGCTCCCGTTCCGGTGATAGCGACCAACAACCGCTTGAAGCGCCAAAACCAGTCATGATCTATGGCAGCGAAGGCGTCAACGTGCAACTGGCGTCATGTTGTCTCCCCATTCCGGGCGATACGATCATGGGCGAACTGAATATGACGCGCGGGCTGGTGGTTCACCAGGCGGAATGTTCTCAGGCCAAGCGGCTGATCGCAAAAGAGCCGGACAAATGGATCAATGTCGCCTGGGGAGAAGATCTTGACCGCAACTTTGACAGCCGATTGCGCGTTCTCGTCCATGAAGAAAAGGGCATTCTTGCCCGCGTGGCGGCGGAAATCAGTGAATCCAACGTCAACATCGCCCATGTTGACATGGAAACACATGAAAATTTCACGATTCTGCGCTTTATTGTACAAGTCGAAAACCGCACGCATCTGGCCAACCTGATGCGCCGTGTGCGCCATGTGCCGGGCGTTGCGCAGATCGGGCGCGAGCGCAACTGACATGCCACCTTGTATGTTGAACCGCCCCTGAAAGAGGATGCGGCAAAAGTACCATGCTGATAGACGAGGCAGACGCCTTCATGAAAGGTGACGAGAAACTACGGGGCATCATCAATTCAGGACACAGGCGAAGGGACGCCCATTACACCATATCCGAACCAACCAGAGACGGCGCAATCAAACCCTCTTCGGCGAAGGAAAAAATGTCTGAACCGGCAACAATGAAGTGATCGAGCAATCGCACCTCAACCAGATCAAGCGCCTGCCCCAGCACGCGCGTCATACGCTTGTCCGCTTCGCTGGGTGTGGCGCTTCCCGCCGGGTGGTTGTGCGCCAGCATGACGCTGGCCGCGTTCTTTTCCAGCGCGGCCTTTACCAGTTCCCTGGGATACACGTTGGCATGTGTGAGCGTGCCGCGAAAAAGCTCCACGCTCTCAATCAGGCGGTTTGCTGCATCCAGGAACAGGACGATGAAAGCCTCGTACGGGCGTTCACATAGCGACAGGCGAAGATAATCTTTTACCGAACGTGGCGCCCCCAGGACAATTCCTTCCGCCATGTCTTCTGACAACAAACGGCGGGATAACTCCAAAATCGCCTGTAGCTGGGTATATTTGGCAGGCCCTATGCCATTGACGGTCTTGAAATCCGCCAGTTGTGCGGTAAAAAGGCTTTTCAGGGAACCAAAGTGCTTCATGATTTCCCTTGCCAGATCCACGGCGCTTTTGCCGTGTGAACCGGTCCGCAGGAAAATCGCCAGCAATTCCGCATCGGACAAACTGCCGGAACCTTCTTTTATCAGCCTCTCCCTCGGTCTTTCACTTTCCGGCCAGTCAGTAATCGCCATAACGCTTTTCCGCTCCTTATCCACCAGGATGTTGCCTGTTAGAATATTCTCCGGAAGGTGGCGGTATGACGCCACATGCCTGCCGAAGTAGTACATTATTGTAAATGGCTTTGCCAGAAGATAAACCATGAGATTATTTATCTTGTCAGCGAATTATGGATAAAAAGTTGTTCCTTGCCCAGCCCAGAGGATTTTGTGCTGGCGTGCATCGCGCCATTGCCACGGTAGAGCGCGCCCTGAAACTCTTCGGCACGCCGGTTTATGTCCGTCATGAAATTGTCCACAATACCCATGTCGTGGAAACCCTGCGGCAAAAGGGAGCGATATTTATTGAGGAACTGGATGAGGTGCCTGATGGCGGCACGCTGATTTTCTCGGCGCACGGCGTTTCAAAGGCTATTGAAAATGAGGCCAACGCGCGTGGATTCCGTATCTTTGACGCCACTTGCCCCCTGGTGACAAAAGTCCATATGGAAGTTTCCGTCATGCGTCAGGAAAACCGGGAAATCATCGTGATCGGGCACGGCGGACATCCGGAGGTTGAAGGCACTATGGGACAGGCCGATACCGGGATGTATCTCGTTGAAAATATTGAGGATGTCCACAAGATGACCATCAATAACCCCGGGCGGCTGGCCTATGTTTCCCAAACGACGCTTTCGGTAGACGATACCAAGGATATTATCGCGGCGCTAAAGGCGCGTTTTCCCGCTGTGAAGGAGCCTCAGAAGGCGGATATATGCTACGCCACCACCAACCGGCAGGATGCCGTCAAGGAACTGGCCGGTTTGGCGACGCTGGTGATTGTTGTCGGCAGCCCCAGCAGCTCCAATTCCAACCGCCTGAAGGAAGTGGCCGAAAGAAGGGGCGTAGCCGCCTATATGGTTGACAGCGCCGCGGAAATTGACGCCGCCTGGCTGCAGGGACATACTACAGTGGGCGTTACCGCAGGCGCTTCCGCGCCTGAAGTCCTCGTGCAGGAAGTCGTTGAAAAGTTATGGCATCATGGTTTTACCATCATCGAAGAAATGGACGGCATCACGGAAAATCTGTCTTTTCCGCTGCCGCGCGGTCTGGTAAGGCGCTGACGGCAATCAGCCCGGATGGCGATCCAGCAGGGCGGACACGCCGGTGAGCGCCGCATAGGTATCCAGGATGACATATACGGGAATATGCGACAGGTAGGAAGAGAAACGCCCCTTTTCCTCAAAACGCTGACGGAATCCGGAAGCAAAGAAACGCTCGCCGAGCCGGGGCACAATGCCCCCGCCAATGTAAATGCCGCCGCGCGCACCCAGCGTCAGCGCCAGGTTACCGGCTGCCGTACCCAGCATCTGACAAAAGATTTCCACTACCTCGTTACACCAGGCGCACTCGCCGGAAAGCGCCCTTGCGGTAATATCCGGGGCACGGAGCGGCTCGGCTTCCTTGCCCCGGCTTTCCATGAGCAGGCGGTAAATCAGTTCCAGCCCCATGCCGGAAATAAAGCGCTCAAGCGACACATGCGGCCAGGTTTGCTTTGCCAGGCGCAGCAATTCAATTTCGCGTTCGGAAAACGGAGAGAACGTGGCGTGCCCGCCCTCGGTCTCAAGCGGAACCCAGCCGCTTCGGGAAGGCACCAGACCAGATACGCCCAGCCCGGTACCCGCACCCAGCAACCCGATCGGGCAATTAATGACCGGTTCACCGCCGCCCAGTTGCCTTGACGCCTGTGGCGCAAGATGCGGCAACGCCATGGCCAGCGCGGTAAAATCAGTGACACACAGAAGTGTTTCCAGGCCGACTTGCCGTCGGACGGCTTCAATGGAATATGTCCATTCCGAATTGGTCATCCTGATCCTGTCGCCCATGATGGGGTTGGCAAT
>JAISIS010000031.1 GCA_031261905.1 Burkholderiaceae bacterium | reverse complement strand
GCGTGCCGGGAGAAGATGATCCGGTGATCTTTACGCTGCGTACTCCCCAGGATATGGACCGCATCATCGCTGTAGCGAAACCGGGTTTGCGCGCGGTTGTGGCAGGCGGCGGGTATCTCGGCCTGGAGATGGTGGAACAGCTTCACCGTAAAGGGTTTAAGGTGACGCTGGTGCAGCGCCATCCGCATGTGCTCAGCCAGTTTGACAGCCAGGTTGTAATGCCATTACATGATGAATTACGGGCGCATGGTATTGAAAGCCGCTTTACCAACCAGCTTGCCTCAATAAACAGGAATGACGCGTTCCTTGAATGTGTGCTGGCGACAGGGGAAACGCTGGAAGCCGATATGGTGGTTTTATCCATCGGCGTGCACCCTGATAGCGATCTTGCCCAAAAGGCCGGGTTGGCATTGAGTGCTTCAGGGCATATCGTGGTCAATGAATTCATGCAAACATCCGACCCGGATATTTACGCGGCAGGGGACGCCGTGCAAACGCGTGACCGTGTTTTCGGCAATCAGCTTGCAGTCGCGCTGGCCGGGCCTGCCAACCGGCAGGGGCGGGTGGCTGCCGACCATATCTTCCTTGGCGAACTGGCTCGCCCCTATCCGGGAAGCATCGGCACCAGTATCGTGCGCCTGTTCGGCATGATGGCGGCAGGGACAGGATGGACGGAATGGGCCTTAAGCAAGGATAGCCGCAACTACAATACGGTTACTGTACACGGGCATCATCACGCCGCTTATTATCCAGGCGCGGAACTGATGACGCTAAAGCTGATCTGGGATCCGGAAACAGGTGTTGTGCTGGGCGCGCAGGCCGTTGGCAAGGAGGGTGTGGACAAGCGTATTGACGTGCTGGCAACGGCGATTATCGGACGCATGACTATTGATGACCTTTGCCATCTTGAGCTGACTTACGCACCGCCTTTTGGGGTAGTGCGCGATATTGTAAACCTTGCCGGTTTTGCGGCGACCAATGTACGGGATGGCCTGGTCAGGATGAGCCACTACATTCCGGATGATCCCGCCATCCAGGTGCTGGATGTACGCTCAAAATCGCTGGCGGACAGTGACCCGCTTCCTGGCGCTATCCGTATACCGTATCAGCAGTTAAGGAAAAGCCTTGGTATGCTGGATAAGAACAAGCCGGTGCTGGCGGTTTGCCAACTGGGCAGGACAAGTTACTTTGCCGTACGTATCCTCTTGCAAAACGGTTTTCAGGCTATAAGCCTTTCGGGCGGCGTGAAAGGATTAGGAGGCGCGGCTAAAAAGGGCGTTTTCGTTACGCCTTGCTCGCCCCGCTCATTCAGTATCTGATTGCCTACAAATTGCCCAGCCAAAGCACAAAGGCGTGCAGGATGACGCCGATGATGCCGCCAACCAGGGTACCGTTGATGCGGATAAACTGAAGATCGCGGCCCACGGTAAGTTCCAGTTCGCTGACGAGTGATTTGTCATCCCACTGAACAATGGTGCTGACGATATGGCGGCTTACCGAGGCGCGCAGTTCTTCAGATAAAAGACTGGTGTTCTTGATGAGATGTTCATTGACGGAGTCGCATAATTCCGGATTATCAAGCATCCAGCGCCCGAAATGCCGGAGCGCGTGAGAGAACCTTACCTGCATCCGCGGCTCGCTCCTGGCGGCATCCTGTTGCAGCCAGCGGCGGAGTTGTATCCATAACGCCTCGCAATATTCGGCCACAACGGGTGTCGTCAGCAATTGCTGCTTCCAGCTTTCCACACGCTGGTGGTAGACGGGATCATTCTTCATGCCTGAAAGGAAGTTTTCCACCACGGAGTCAAATTGCTTGCGCCGGGGATGCTCCGGGTCCTGGCCAATATCATGCAGCCAGTTCTGCATACTTTCCACCATTGTGGCGGAAAGCCTCATGCCGAATTCTCTGGTATCCATGACGATACCCAGCATGGCCAGAAGTTTGGGATGCTCGCGCCTGGAAACTTCAATTATAATGGCGGCGACCTGACGTTGCGTGTCCGGTTCGTCCAGAACGGTGGAAAGTCTTCTCAGCCCTTCATTCAGGAGTGCCTGGTGCTGGTCGTTTTGCGTCAGGACATCAAGAAGCTGACCGACAAGATTACCCAGATCGGCTTGTTCAAGACGCCTGTAGATTGTATTGCGGAGAATGCGCCCGACACGCTGGTCATCAATAAAAGCCAGAGCGCTTACCAGCACCAGAATGATTTGCCTGGATATCATATCCGCCTTGTCGCGTGATGACAGCCACGCGCCGATGCGTTGCGCAGGTTCCAGCGCGCGCATACGTTCCATCAGTATATCGGCGCTCAGGAAATTGTTCCGGATGAATGCCGCCATGTTTTCGGCTATGCGTTCCTTGTTTTCCGGGATGATGGCTGTCCGGGGAATCGGCAGCTTCAGCGGATGCCGGAACAGTGCCACCACGGCAAACCAGTCCGCCAGCGCGCCTACCAGCGCCGCCTCGGAAAAGGCCGTCACCCAGTGCCAGATGCCGCGCCCCTGCTGCAGACGGGAATAAATCAGGATAAGCACCATCAGGAGCATCAGCCCGGTGGCAATCAGCTTCATGCGGTTGAGTTGCCGCTTTCGCAACAGGTCATCCATCTTTGCCTAATGATCCAGATTGGGTTGGCGGCTGATGAGTTGCTCAATGCTCTGTTCAATCAGCATATAGGTTTCCATGAAGAATTCGAGGCTTCGGTTGAACGGGTCGGCAATATCGTAGCCGCCGTATTCGCCCAGACGCATCACTTTGCCTTTGGCTTCGGGAAAGCGGGATTCAACCGTACGTGTTTGCTGTTCCTCCATGGTCAGTATCAGATCGGCGTCTTCAACCATTTGCAGGGTGAGTGTTTTCGCGCGGTGCGAACTGATGTCAATGCCATGTTCACGCATGACGCGAACAGAAGAGGGATCGGCAGTCCAGTCAGCCGTTATATCGAGCAATCCTGCGGAAGACACGATTTTATCGGGAAATCTTTCCCTTAGCAGACCTTCCGCCATGGGGCTTCTGCAGATATTGCCCAGGCAAAGAATGAGAATGTTGTTTATCACAGGCGTTTCCGGTTACATGGTGTAAAAAACGTATTGCGCTGTTTCGTTCCTCGGATGTCCGGTTTTGCTTTCCTCCCTGATTATAAGGCATCCGGCGGCTTTCCCATGAAATGGCGTTACCGGATGGAACCGCCGAAAGTTGACACGCCCGAAAGTTGTTTACAAAAGAAATAGAAAAAAATAAGATGGGGCAAGAGGCGGGCTGTTCGAAAACAAGGTAACGGGGAGGGATGCCATGCAGGATTCCAGGCGCATTCTGGTAGCAAGCGATATGTCGGAAAGCTCCGCGCTGGCGGAAATCAGGGCCGCAAAGCTTTGCAGGCGCTTTGGCTTTCGGGGAGTGGAACTGGTCAACGTTCAGGATACCAAATTTGCCAGTATGGTGGATCAGGTGCTGGGTGGCGACAAGCGAAGCCACCAACTGGTGGCGGAGCAGGCGAAAAAAGATTTTGCGCCGCTCATGGAGCGCCTGTCGAAGGAATTTGATATTGATGTTTCGCTGAAGGTGCTCTTTGGCCGCCCCTCTGTTGAAATTGCGCGCTATGCGGGGGAATCCGGCGCCTGCATGATTGTCACCGGCGCAAAACGGCCTGGCATCGGCAAAAATTTCTTTATTGGCAATACGCCGGACAGACTTCTGCATGTGACGCCTGTTCCAATGCTGATTGTCCGGAAAAGACCTGATAATTTATATCAGCACGCGCTGATTCCGATTGATTTCTCCGAAAACTCAAAGTATGCCGCCAGAGTGGCGGTGAAGATGATGGTGCCGAGAGCACGGAAAACCCTGCTGCACGCCTACAATATTCCCGATGAAAATCTCATGCATTACGCCAATGTATCATCGGATATCATCGGTAAATTCAGAAGGAAGGCAAAGGAAAGCGCGGAAGCCGCCATGGCGGAACTGGTTGCTTCGCTGGGCGGCGACAAGGATAGCCGCATATCGCAGGTTATCGAGTATGGCGAGCCGCAGAAAGTGATTGAGGATTATGTCAACGCGAACAACCCTGACCTGATCATCATGGGTAAACAGGGGCGCTCCCAACTGGAAAGGCTGCTGTTGGGCAGCATTACCCGCAATACCATCAACGCGACGGCGTGCGATATGCTGGTTGTTCCAATGAAGCAGGAATTACCTGCTCCAGTGGAAGAGGCGCAGTAAACTGAAAGCGCAGGGCGACAATGTCTGGATTATGATTCGCGCGACCAGGCGACGACTTGTTGCCTTTGCTCGCCAAGGCCCGCAACACCGGCGATGACCACATCGCCCGGTTTCAGGAATTGCTGAGGGTCCTTCGCCATGCCGACACCAGGCGGCGTGCCGGTGGCGATTATGTCGCCGGGCAGCAGCGTCATGAAATGGCTGAGGTAGCTGACAATCTTCGCCACTGAAAAAATCATGGTGCGGGTATTGCCGGTTTGCATCCGTACGCCATTTACATCCAGGTACATATCCAGGTTTTGCGGGTCGGGCACTTCATCGCGCGTTACCAGCCAGGGGCCGACCGGACCAAAGGTATCGCATCCCTTGCCCTTGTCCCATTGCGTGCCGCGCTCAATCTGGAATTCGCGTTCCGAGAGATCGTTGGCAACGCAATAACCGGCAACATAGTCAAGCGCCTCTTCTTCGGTGATGTATTGCGCCTTCTTGCCGATGATGACGCCCAGTTCGATTTCCCAGTCGGACTTTTGGGAATCCTTGGGGATAATGATGTTGTCTGTCGCGCCGCACAGGCAGGTGACAGCCTTCATGAAAACGATAGGCTCTTTCGGCAGGCGCATCTTGGCTTCTTCGGCGTGTTCCGTGTAATTGATGCCAATGGCGATGTATTTGCCGACATGCGCAACAGGGATGCCCAGACGGGGATTACCCGGCACCAGCGGCAGCTTGCCATGATCCAGTGCGGCGAGTTTTGCCAGTGCCGCATCCGAAAGTTGTTCCGCAGTGAAATCAGCAATCACCCCGGAAAGATCGCGGACATTGCCGCTGTTATCCACCAGCCCTGGCTTTTCCTGGCCGGGCATACCGTAACGAACCAGTTTCATCGGGTTTTCCTCCAGTTGTGCGGCAAAGTTGCCGCTTACTTGATTTTGGCTTCCTTGTAAGGGACGTGTTTACGCGCCTTTGGGTCGAACTTGATGATTTCGAGTTTGTCCGGTGTAGTGCGTTTGTTCTTGGTGGTGGTGTAGAAATGCCCGGTGCCCGCAGTGGACTCCAGCTTGATCTTCTCTCTGCCTGCTTTAGCCATGATGAATTTCTCCTGTCAGCTT
>JAISIS010000140.1 GCA_031261905.1 Burkholderiaceae bacterium | reverse complement strand
CATCAATAACGCCAAGGATGACGCCGCCGGGCTGGGTGTTTCGGAAAGAATGACCAGCCAGATCAAAGGCATGAACCAGGCGCAACGGAATGCCCAGGACGGCATCTCGCTCGGGCAGACGGCAGAAGGCGCGTTGTCCACCATGAACGAAATGATACAGCGGGTACGCGTGCTGGCGGTGCAATCTTCCAATGCCACCAATTCCCCGTCAGACAGGCAGGCCTTGCAGGATGAAGTAGGGCAACTGGTATCGGAATTGAACCGCATTGCGGAAGTGACCACTTTCAATGGGCAATTCCTGCTGGACGGGACGATGGGAACGCAATACTTCCAGGTGGGGCCGAACGCGGGAGAAGTGATCGGCGCGAACGGCGCGAACTTTCTCACCACCACCTACGGGAATTACCGGGTGGATAATAATGGGGTAAAGCCGTCCGAATATATCCCCGGCACGCCGCCGGGGCTGAATCCACCGAAAGTGGCGGCAAGCGCGGACATCACGGGGTATCTGGGGACCAGTACGGTCAACATCACAACGGACGACACGGCCAAGACGATCGCGCAAAAAATCAATCTGGATACGGCCAGGACGGGCGTGTCGGCGACGGCGGTGACCCACGCGCATTTGGCGTTGGGGCACAACCACACGTTTGCATTTGAGCTGATGTCGAACAACAGCGAGCCGGTGGTGGTGTCGTTTGCGACGGGGAATGATATGGCGCAGGCGGATAGTTACGCGGCGGCGATCAACTCCATCAATGCCCAGACCGCCAAGACCGGCGTCACCGCCGAATTTTCGGTTGAAACGAATCCCGGTGGATCTATCTCTCACGGCATCAAACTGACGAACAGCAGCGGAGAAGACATCACCCTGGTGCCAACAGCAGCTTCCAGCATAGATGCGAGTCTGGGTAGTTACGGCGTCGATGGTGTGGTAAATGATTGGCAATGGTTTGATGCCGTAGCACCAAACGGCCTGACGGCCTTCGGCACGCTCACACTGGATTCGCCCAACAGCTTCGTCGTTAACGATAATACCGCCTACGGCCCAGATGGGCCAATCTACCCGCTGGTCAGCTCGGGTTATGGCGCTTCCAACGGTACTGGCCAGCTCATGTCGGTTTCCAGCCTCGATGTTTCCACCTTCAATGCCGCCCAGGACGCCATCCGGATTTGCGATTCGGCTCTCGTTCACATTGTGGGGGAAATGGCTCGCTATGGCGCCCTGCAGGCGCGCTTTGATTCCACAATCAACAATTTGCTGGTTTCATCGGAAAACACGACCAACTCCCGAAGCCGGATTGAGGATGCGGATTACGCGGCTGAAACGGCAGCGCTGTCAAGGGCCACTATTCTGCAGCAGGCGGGCATCTCCATGCTGGCACAGGCCAACCAGATGCCGCAGACGGTACTGCAACTCCTCCAGTAGCAAACCTTTCCTGATTCCGGTCCTCTCCTGTACCGGAAAATTCGCCCCCGAAGCCAAAGGCTTTCGGGGGTCTTTTTTTGCCGGAAGACATTTCCGCCCGGCGCGGATAAAATGCCCGCCATGCTTTTCATTTTCCGCTTCACGCCGGATAATGCCTGAGGAATGTATTTTATTAACAGCCAAACCTTCTTTCACTCATCAACACGCTTATGGATTCCTCTCCGATTATCGCCATTGCGACAGCGCCGGGACGCGGGGGCGTCGGCATCATCCGTATTTCCGGGAAAGATATCTCACCCGTCATGCAGGAATTGTTTGGCGCGGTATCGCCCCCTGTTTTGCCGCTTGCGCCGCGCCACGCCTGTTACCTGCCTTTTGCCGACAGGGAAGGCAACCTGATTGATCAGGGAATCGTCCTGTATTTCAGGGCGCCGCACTCTTATACGGGAGAGGATGTGCTGGAATTGCAGGGACACGGCGGCCCGGTTGTCATGCAAATGCTGCTTGACCGCTGCCTTGAGGCGGGCAACGGCATCGGCCTGCGCCTGGCCGAGCCAGGGGAATTTACCCGCCGCGCCTTCCTGAATGACAAGCTGGACCTGGCTCAGGCGGAAGCGGTGGCGGACCTGATTGACGCGACAACGGAAGCTGCGGCACGCTCGGCCTCCCGCTCGCTATCCGGCGTCTTTTCCAGGGAGATTCACGAGCTGGCTGACCAGATTGTCCAGTTGCGGGCGCTGGTGGAATCCAGCCTGGACTTTCCGGAAGAGGATATCGAATTTGTCAAAAAAGCGGACGCGGTCGGAAAAGTGGCCGCGATCCGGGAACGCCTTGGCGGCATCTTTTCCCAGGCGGCGCAGGGCGCGTTGTTGCGGGAAGGGCTGCATGTGGTGCTGGCCGGTCAGGTCAATGTGGGCAAATCCTCCCTCCTGAATACGCTGGCGGGCAACAATGTCGCCATTGTCACGCCCATTGCCGGGACGACACGCGACAAGGTGGTGGAAACCATACAACTGGACGGCGTGCCGCTCACCCTTATTGATACGGCTGGCCTGCGCGCGGATCATGACGCGAACGACGAGGTGGAACGCATCGGCATTGAACGCGCCTGGAACGAGATCAACCGCGCCGACATTATCCTGCACCTGCTGGACGCCAGTCAGGGGCCTACGCGCAATGATGAAAAAACCGCTGCGGAATTCCCTTCCGGCATCCCGGTAATTCAGGTCTGGAACAAGATTGACCTTTCGGGCCACAAGCCTTCTGTTGACCACATGCTGGGCGTTACGCAGGTTTATCTTTCCACGCATGACGGCAGCGGCATTGATCTGTTGCGCCAGGAGTTGCTGCGCGCGGCAGGCTGGCACCAGACCGGCGAATCCGCCTGGCTTGCAAGGGAGCGCCATCTGATCGCCATGAAGGCGGCGGAAGAGCATCTGGCGATTGCGGCGGAGCATACCGCGCAGGAAAAACCGCCGCTGGACCTGCTGGCAGAGGAGTTGCGGCTAGCGCAGGACGCATTGAACAGCATCATCGGCGACTTCAGTTCGGATGATTTGTTGGGCGTAATCTTCGCGCGCTTCTGCATTGGCAAGTGAGTGGTTCTGCGGGGGAAACGGTGATACGTGCGAATCGCTGCGTTCTCCTGTGCTCCCTCCCGCAACGTACATCAAGTACGTTTTAGTCGCTGTGCGCGGCCTGGCGGCAGGTTAAATCCCGGCTTTCCCCTAATACTCGTCGCTCAAGAGGAAATCAGCCACCCGCATGGTTTTGATGCCCTGGTAGTTGCCTCCGGCGAAGACATCCCCGCTCAGGACGTATTTGGGATAGTTGTCCGGGATGGCGAGCAGGCGGCCATATTCGCGCTTTTCGGTTGCCTCGCTTTCAATGCGCTGGGCAATCTGGATATACAGCCTGTTTTCCTGCCGGGTCGCCACAAAATCAATTTCGGTAACGCCCAGCTTGCCGACTGTCACCTCATAACCCCGGCGAAGCAACTCCAGGTAAACCAGGTTTTCCAGCATGGCCGCCACGCTGTCCGGTGTATAGCCAAGCACACTGTAGCGGAATGCCGGGTCGGCGATATAGAATTTCTCCTGCGTTTTCAGGAGTTCCTTACCCTGAATATCGTAGCGTGAACAGCGATGCAGGATGAAGGCGCTTTCCAGTTTGCTTAAATAGCTATAGATGGTTTCGTTACCGATGACGCGATTTTCGCTTTTCAGATACTTTGAAATGGACGCAGCCGAAAATGTCCGGCCAATGTTGTCAAAGACAAATCTTGTGATACGTTCCAACTGGTCAACCTTGCGTATTTCGTTGCGTTTGACGATGTCTGTAAAAATCGTGGCGTTGTAGATGTCCCTGACAATGGTATAGGCTTCATCCAGGGTGTATTCATGCAAATGAATAGCCGGGAAGCCGCCATAACGCAAATAGCGCGCCAGTTCCGTATGGCGCTCTCCAGGCGTGCCATAGGCTTCGCGAAAGCGCATATATTCGTCAAATGAAAGGGGAAACACCTTGAAGGATACATAGCGCCCGGTCAGGTAGGTGGAGATTTCCGAAGACATCATGCGGGAGTTGGAGCCGGTTACACAGATATCCACATCGCAATCCGTCATCAGGGAATTGACGGCTTTTTCCCATGATTCGACTTCCTGGATTTCATCAAGGAAGAGGTAGGTTTTGCCCTCTGGCGCAAGCCTGCCTTTGACGTCATCATAAAAGCGTCTGGCCGTCTTGATATCTTCGTGTTGCAGGGAATCCAGGTTATAGGAAAGGATACGCCCTTCCGGCACGCCGCGCTTTTTCAGCTCCTCCATAAGCATTCTCAGGAGGGTGGATTTGCCGCAACGCCGCACCCCGGACAGGATTTTCACAAAAGGGGCATCAACATAGGGCAGGATTTTTTCAATATAGGAGGGCCTTGGGATCATGATGCTCACCTCCGCCGGATACTTTCATCTGTGAACGGGCATATACGATTATCACTGTTTTATGGATGTTACCGCAAAACTTTCCCGTTTTATCAAGTTTTTACGGTTATAACAGAAAAACTTTTATTTTTATGCATGTTTTTCTGGTTATAACCGACACAATTGCCATGCCTCCGGTTCGGAGCACAGAAAACGATGAAGCAATCATCCCCGGAAGCGGCGTAAAAAAACCCGCCGTGAAGGCGGGTTTGCTGTGTGTTGCAAGCGGTCTAGCGGCGCTGTGAGCGCATCCGCTGAATCAGGGAAAGCTGGGCCATGGCCATCGCAATTTCGGCCTGTGCCTTGGCGTAATCAATATTGGATGCCTGATTAAGCAACGCGTCTTCCGCGTGCCGCTTGGCTTCGCGCGCCTTGGCTTCGTCCAGATCCCGGCCACGGATGGCGGTATCGGCCAGAATGGTGACGGCGTAGGGCTGTACTTCCAGAATACCACCCGCGACAAAGACATATTCTTCGTCATCATGACCGACTCTTTTGATGCGGACAGCACCTGGCTTGATTCGCGTGATCAGCGGGGCATGCATGGGCAGAATACCGATTTCGCCCATTTCTGCGGGAATCGCCACAAATTCGGCCTCTCCCGAAAAGATCAGCTCCTCCGCTGAAACCACGTCAACATGTAAGGTGTTTGCCATGCCTGAACCTTTTCAATTCATTCCATCATTGTGCCTTTGCTTTCCGTAAGCGGAAGACCCCGCTTACGGAAAGGCAAGCGGCAATTACATTCTTTCCGCCTTCTCAATGGCTTCCTCAATGGCGCCAACCATGTAGAAAGCCTGCTCCGGCAGATGATCCAGTTCACCGTTGACGATCATCTTGAAGCCCTTGATGGTGTCCTTGAGCGGCACGTATTTGCCGGGCGAGCCGGTAAAGACTTCCGCCACGCTGAAGGGCTGCGAGAGGAAACGCTGCATCTTGCGGGCGCGTGCGACAACCAGCTTGTCTTCCTGAGCCAGTTCGTCCATGCCCAGAATCGCGATAATGTCGCGCAATTCCTTGTAGCGCTGGAGAATGCCCTGTACGGCGCGGGCCACATCATAGTGCT
>JAISIS010000091.1 GCA_031261905.1 Burkholderiaceae bacterium | reverse complement strand
GAGAGGTTATCGAACGCCCTGCGGCTGTCGTCAAGGAATTGCTGGAAAATGCAATTGACGCGGAGGCAACCCGCATCCAGATACGCCTTCAGCAGGGCGGTATCAAAAGAATCGCCATTACCGATAACGGCAAAGGCATCCCCCATGAGCAACTGGCGCTGGCGCTGACGCGGCACGCCACATCAAAAATCGGCAGCCTGCATGATCTTGAAAATGTCGCGACACTCGGGTTTCGCGGCGAGGCGCTGGCCTCTATCGCATCGGTTGCCGATGTTGACATCCACTCCCGCACGGCAGACGCGCCACACGCCTGGAAAATCACCGGCGGCGCGCCGGATAACACCCCGTCCCCCGCTTCCGGGCAACAGGGAACCACGGTGGATGTGCGGGAACTGTATCGCAATACACCGGCCCGCAGAAAGTTCCTGAAAACCGAGCAAACCGAATACGGCCATTGCGCTGATGTGGCAAGGCGAATCGCCCTTGCCCGGCCCGACATTCACTTTATCCTTTCGCACAACGAGAACCAGGTCATCCAGTGGCCTGCCGGGACGCTTGAGGAACGATCAGACACCATTCTTGGCGAGGATTTTGCCCGCAACAGGATTTATATTGACCAGTCAGCCGGGGAAAATACCAGGAGCCTGCGCCTTTATGGCTTTCCCGGCCTTCCTGCCGTCTCCCGCAGCCGTGCCGATACCCAGTACTTTTACGTGAATGGCCGCTTTGTCCGGGATCGCATTATCGCGCACGCAGTGCGATCGGCATACGAGGACGTACTGCACGGCATCCGTTTCCCGGCTTACGTCCTTTTCCTTGAGTTGTCGCCTTCGGCTGTTGACGTCAATGTGCACCCTGCCAAAACCGAAGGCCGCTTCCGCGACAGTCAGGGTGTCCACCAGTTTATCCGTCATACCCTGAGCCGCGCGCTGGCCGAATCTTCCGCCTCACCGCGCGCAGATGCCGCCCCGCCGCCCTTTGCCGTACAGCCGGGGACATCTTCCGTGTCATGGCGCTCCGGCGCAACCGGTGGGCAGCATCAGGTGCGGCAGAACCTAGCGGAATACGGCAATTTTATATCCGGCGCCCTCAAAGACCGGCCAACACCGCCTCTGCCTGAAAACCGGGAATCCCTGTTTGAATCCCCCCGGACATCGCAACCGCTTTCCGGGGATGCCCCGCCAGCACAGCCTGCCCAACCGCTGGGGCAGGCGCTGGTGCAACTCAGGGACACCTGGATCCTTGCCCAGAATACGAATGGCCTGATCCTTGTTGACATGCACGCCGCCCACGAGCGCATCCTGTACGAAAAGCTCAAGGCGGATGCCGATGCCAACACCATCCAGATACAAACACTCCTGATACCGGTTTCCTTCCGGGCGGATGATGTCCTGATAGGCACAGCCGAAACATACCGCGATACCCTGCTTTCACTGGGGCTGGATGTCGCATCCCTCTCTCCCGGCACATTGGCGGTTCGCACGGTTCCCGCCCTGCTTCGAGAAGCCGATCTGGCTTCCCTGGTAACGGATATCCTGGCGGAGCTGCATGAATACGGTGTTTCCGTTATCGCCAGCGAAAAGCGCAACGCCCTTCTGGCAACCATTGCCTGCCATCGCTCCGTACGCGCCAACCGCACCCTGACGCTGCCTGAAATGAACGCGTTGCTGCGCCAGATGGAAGTGACGGAAAACGCGGATCAGTGCAATCATGGCCGCCCAACCTGGGTACAAATCAGCTGGCAGGTGCTGGATGCCTTTTTCATGCGCGGGCAATAACCGCGTTGCACCCGAAAAGGAGGCGCATGAATACCGGAAACAAACCTCTGGCCGTTGCCATCATGGGGCCGACCGCCTCCGGCAAAACCGCTGCCGCGCTTGAAATCGCGCGCCATATCCCGGCTGAAATCATTTCCGTGGATTCCGCGCTGATATACCGGGAAATGGATGTCGGTACCGCCAAGCCTGCCCCGGAAGAGCGTGCGGTGGCGCCGCATCACCTGATTGACATTATTGACCCTGCCGAATCGTATTCTGTTTCCCGCTTTGCCGAAGACGCCACCCGGCTGGTGCGCGAAATCAGCGGACGGGGAAAATTGCCCCTGCTGGTTGGCGGCACCATGCTGTATTTCAAAAGTCTGCAAAACGGGCTGGATGCGCTACCCCCCGCCAATCCTGATATCCGTGCCGCCATAGACATGGAGGCCGCGCGCTACGGCTGGCCTGCCCTGCATGAAAAACTGGCGCGGCTTGACCCAGCCACTGCCGCCCGCCTCAAACCCAACGATGCGCAACGCATCCAGCGCGCGCTGGAGATTATCGAACTCACAGGCAAACCCTTGTCCAGCCTCCATACCGGCAAGCCAAAGGCTGAAGTGCCATTTTCGCTGATACACCTGTCGCTGGAGCCTTCTGACAGGAGCGTGCTGCATCAGCGCATAGCCGCGCGCTTTGACCACATGCTGGAAAACGATGCCCTGATAAACGAAGTGCAAAAGCTGCGTAGCCGGGGTAACCTCCACCTGGGGCTGCCTTCCATGCGCTGCGTGGGATACCGCCAGACATGGCAATACCTTGACGGGGAATTTGACCGCAAGACACTCAGGGAAAAAGGCATTGCCGCCACCCGCCAGCTTGCCAAGCGCCAGTTGACATGGCTGCGAGCCATGCCGGAGCGCATCACCATAGATTGCCTCATGCCGGACGCGCAGCAACAAATCACCCGCCACCTTGACCTGATAAAGCAGGCAGAAGAAGCCCTGAACAGACGCTGGTAAGCGCGGTGAAAAATTTTTCCCTCTTTTGCGCCCGCCCCGCCTTGACAGACTCCCGTAAAAACAGCAAAATAGCAAGCTTTCCGGTGATATAGCTCAGCTGGTTAGAGCACAGCACTCATAATGCTGGGGTCGGTGGTTCAAGTCCACCTATCACCACCAGGAACACCCAAAACCCGCTAAAACACTATGTTTCAGCGGGTTTTTGCTTTCTTGTGTCAGGTAAGGTATGTGCGGGCATATCAGGCTACCACACGTTCCGTTTTCAGGCGAAGGCCCAGGGCAGACATAACTTTGCTGACTGTTTCAAAGCGCGGGCTTGCGCCATCAGCAAGCGATTTATAAAGGCTTGCCCTAGTAACTCCCGCCTGTTTTGCCATTTCCGTCATACCCTTGGCGCGGGCAGCCGTCCCAAGCGCGTTGATAAAATCGGCTGTCGTGCCGTTTTCCAGCATATCATCAAGGAACGCCGCAATATCCTCATCCGTTTCAAGGTATTTTGCCGCGTCAAACGGTGTGATTTTGAGAGACATGATTCAATCCTCCAATGCCGCGATCATCGCTCGCGCTTTCTCGAAATCCTTTTGCTGCGTCGTTTTATCGCCTCCGGCCAGCAGGAACACAATCTGTTGCTTTCGGATGGTGTAATACACCCTAATACCTGCGCCGGATTTAAAGCGTAATTCACCAAGGCTACCGAAAGTTTTATGGTCACCAAAATTGCCATTCCTGATGCGCTCAATTCTGGCAACAACCATCCGGCGAACGGTTCTGTCTTTTAGAGAAACAAGCCATTGCTCGAATTCATCAGTCTGGGCAATAAAATATTCCATACCCTAATGTATCCAATTGGAGACAACTTGTCAAATGCTTGACTACTTGAATGACCTCAAGCTGAGAAAAAGAGGCTTGTTACCAGAGGAAAGCGTATAGGCTGGAAAACATAAAACTGAACGGTCTCTATTCCACAGGAACGAACACCGAACTGCGCCCTGAACTAGGCGTCGATTCGACATACAAATATTTTCGACCGACGATGACAGCAAGCATGGAGCGCTTGTCCCGACGCTTGACTGATAAATGTTTCCACTCTGACCTATCGAGAACGGAAGGGTGAGGATGGTCTTCTGGATGAGTGTGCCACTCACCCAAATAGCGGATCGTTCCTTGACTCGCAATCCATCGAGACAAAGCTATGGCTCCGTGACCAAACGGCATTCGCTCGAATCGGTAGCGAAATCGTTTGTCCAATGTCGTTGGCATCGTTGCTTGCTCAATGAGCATATGAACCCCATGAACTGAACCGAGCAGAAGTCCACCAGCCTCACAGTCGGTATAGCTAATTTGAACGTTTTGATAGAAGGTCTCCAGATCAGCTGTGCCTGTAACATTCAGGCAACTTTGCAGCGTTTAACCCCAGCATTTGTCAAAAGCTCAT
>JAISIS010000090.1 GCA_031261905.1 Burkholderiaceae bacterium | reverse complement strand
ATGCTGGAACAGATCGCCATTCTGTTTGGCGGTCGGGTTGCCGAAGAGCTTTTCATGCACCGGATGTCCACGGGCGCTTCCAATGATTTTGAGCGCGCAACCAAGATGGCGCGCGCCATGGTCACACGCTATGGCATGTCTGAATCACTGGGCACAATGGTTTACGAAGATACCGAGCAGGATATGTTCTATGGTGGCCGCATGGCAGCCAAGACGGTATCCGAGGCGACACAGCAGAAAGTGGATAACGAAATCCGCGCCATACTGGATCAGCAGTATCAACTGGCTCGCACGCTGCTTCACGACAACCGCGAGAAAGTCGAGAAGATGGCAAAAATGCTGCTGGAATGGGAAACGCTGGATTCCGACCAGGTGAATGACATCATGGAAGGTAACGACCCGCGCCCGCCCAAATCCGGCACGCCACCCGCAGCGCCGCCATCCGGCAATGAGGCAGGCGGCGTATCCGAAGGCGCGACAGCAACAGCCTGATGAACCATCAATAAAACAGCAAAAGGGCGAGAAGCGATTCTGGCCCTTTTGCTATGGGGAATTTGCGGGGAAACCGAAATCATGACAGCCTTCCTTGAATGTGGCCGTTACCGTTTTGCGCTGGAAGGGCCGGAGAGCCGCCCGCTGGTAATGGGTATCCTGAACATCACACCTGATTCGTTTTCCGATGGCGGGAAATATATGGCGCTGCCTGCCGCGATGGAGCAGGCGGAGCGGATGATCAGGGAGGGCGTGGATATCATTGATATAGGCGCTGAGTCAACCCGCCCGGGGATAGAACCGGTTTCATTGCAGGAAGAACTGGACAGGGTCATGCCGGTTGTCGAAGCCCTGAAAGATTGCGGCAAGGCGCTTTCCATTGACACCTACAAGCCCGAAGTCATGACAGCCGTTCTCGCGGCGGGCGCCGACATGATCAATGACATTGCCGGGTTTTGCCAGGAAGCCTCCATCCGTGCGGTGGCGCAAAGCCGTTGCGGCCTGTGCGTGATGCACATGCAGGGCGAGCCTAAAACCATGCAGGTCGCGCCGCAATACCATGATGTTACCTGTGAGGTTACCGTGTTTCTGGAAGGGCAGGTCAACCGCCTGGAAGCGGCGGGCGTTGCACGGGAAAGGATCTGCATTGATCCGGGCTTTGGCTTTGGTAAAACGCTTGATCATAACCTGGCGCTCTTTCAGCATATAGGGCAGATGCGGCAGGCGCTTCAATTGCCGCTCCTGGTGGGCGTGTCGCGCAAATCAATGATTGCCGCCATCACCGGGAAGGATGTTTCCGGACGCCTGGCGGGCAATCTGGGCGCGGCGCTTTCCGCTGTGGCGCACGGGGCCGCCATCATCCGCGTACATGAGGTGGGTGAAACCGTTGATGCGCTTAAAGTCTGGTGTGCGACAAGGTAAAATAACAGGCGGGCAATCACCGCAAACCGATTCGGAAAAACATGACAAGAAAATACTTTGGTACAGATGGTGTAAGAGGACGTGTCGGCATCAGCCCGATCACACCGGATTTTGTGATGCGGCTGGGGTATGCGGCCGGAAAAGTGCTGACCCGTTCAGGTACTTCCGCAACGCAGCCAACCGTATTGATAGGCAAGGATACGCGCATATCCGGCTACATGCTGGAAGCCGCCCTGCAGGCCGGGCTTTCCGCTGCCGGTGTTGATATCCTGCTTTCCGGCCCCATGCCGACACCTGCCGTCGCCTACCTGACGCGGGCGTTGCGCATTGATGCCGGCATTGTCATTTCCGCCTCCCATAACCCTTACGACGACAACGGTATCAAGTTCTTCTCCTCCTCCGGCAACAAGCTGCCGGATGAAATGGAACATGAAATCGAGGAAATGCTGGAACGCCCCATGGAATGCGCCCTCTCGGACGGGTTGGGCAAGGCGCGCCGCCTGGATGACGCTCAGGGACGCTATATCGAATTCTGCAAAAGCACCTTTCCCGGTGAACTGGATTTGCGGGGCATGAAGGTTGCAGTTGATTGCGCGCATGGTGCGGCATACCACATTGCGCCGCACGTCTTTCACGAACTGGGCGCTGAAGTCATTGCCATAGGCATACAGCCCAACGGAGAAAACATCAATGACGGATGCGGGGCCACTTCACCGGAAGCCCTGGCAGCGGCAGTCGTAAAGCATGGCGCGGATATCGGCATTGCGCTGGATGGGGATGCCGACAGGGTTGTCATGATTGATGAGAACGGAAAAATCTACAATGGGGATCAATTGCTGTACCTTGTCGCCAAAGACCGTATTTCCCAGGGGCCGGTAAAAGGCATTGTCGGTACGCTGATGACCAATATGGCGCTGGAAGTTGCGCTGGCTAAAATGCATATCGGGTTTGAGCGCGCGGCAGTTGGCGATCGCTATGTGCTGGAAGCCATGCAGGAGCGCGGCTGGATTCTGGGTGGCGAAGGCTCCGGCCATTTGCTCTTTCTGGACAAGCAAACCACGGGCGATGGCATTGTCTCCGCGCTCCAGATACTGTCCGCCCTGAGACGCAACAAGGCAACGCTTTCAGCATATTGCAACGAACTGAGGCTTTTCCCGCAAACCCTGATCAATGTGCGTATCCCTCGTGGCTTTAACTGGCAGGAAAACGAAGCCATGCTAAAAGAGAAGGAACGCGTGGAGCAGGAACTGGGCAAGCGTGGCCGGGTATTGATTCGCGCATCCGGAACCGAACCCCTGTTGCGCATCATGGTAGAAGCCGAAGATGAGGCGCTGGCGCAGACCATGGCCCAACGGATTGCGG
>JAISIS010000124.1 GCA_031261905.1 Burkholderiaceae bacterium | reverse complement strand
GGAATTCGGAACGAAACAGGCCAATCCCGTCGGCGCCGTTTTCCAGCGCCATATGGCAATCATCCGGAAATTCAATATTGGCCATCAGCGTGACCGGCACACCGTCACTGGTGATTGCAGGCGTTTTCTTCAGTTTGCCGAGTTTTTTTAACGCCCTTTCGCGCGCAGATTTTCTGGCGCGGTATTGTTCCAGTATCAGCGATGTCGGGTTGACGATCACCACACCGGTATCGGCGTCAATGACCAGCCAGTCATCCTGCTCAATGAGCATCAGCGCATTGGGAAGCCCGAAAACAGCCGGAGCGTCAATGCTTCTCGCCACAATGGCGGCATGGGAATTTCTGCCGCCGACCTCCGAGATAAAGCCGCTGAATGTACGGTCACGAAACTGAAGCATATCGGCGGGAGAAATATCGTAAGCAACCACGATCATGTCTATCCGCTCGTCTTCCGGTATCTCCGCCGATGAAGGCAGCACGCTGGCCTCCTCCCCGACCTGCCGTTGCAGGCTCTTCATCACCCGTTCCGCAACCTGCTGTATATCGGCCTTGCGCTCCCGGAGGTAGGTATCCTCAATATCGTCAAACTGCGCCGTCAACTGCTCTATTTGCGTCAACAACGCCCATTCCGCGTTATACCGTCTTGTCCGGATAATATGCAGTGGCTCTTTTGCGATCATCGCATCGGAAAGAATCAGGGCGTGCACATCCAGAAAAGCGCCCAGTTCAACAGGCGCGTCTTCCGGCAAACTGCTCCAGATATCCTCCAGTTCGGCGTGAACCGCCTCAATAGCCATTTCCAGCCGTTTGACTTCCGCCTCTACCTTTTCCTGCGGAACAAGGTAATGGCGCACATCCAGTGCTGCGCGGGGAATAAGATGAGCCCGGCCAATGGATATACCGCGTGAAACGGCCGCACCGTGAAGCGCGAAGGATGCCATTGTTTTGGGCTGCATGCGCTTACTCCGCCTCCCCGAATTTATTGTTGATCAGGTTTGCCAGCGCTTCCATGCATTCCGCCTCGTCCGTACCGCTCGTCTCCAGCTTGACCTTTGCGCCTTGTCCGGCAGCAAGCATCATGACGCCCATGATGGATTTGGCGTTGATGCGCTGATCCCTGCGCGTCATCCAGACCTCGCAGGAATATTTGGCGGCCAGTTGGGTCAGCTTGGCGGAAGCGCGGGCGTGCAGCCCGAGCTTGTTGACTATTTCCAGTTCTCTTTCCATCATGTTGTGTGTTTTCCCCGGCTTGCGCTACATCGCCAAACACGCACTGTTCAGCCAGGACTGTTTCCCGTCAGCCGCTGTTTTCTATTCTGATTGCCCCGCTTTTTCCGCCGGACAACGCTTTTTCGATAACCGTTTCCAGATCATTCTGGCGATAGGTAATGGCTCTTAACAACATGGGCAAACTTACGCCCGCAATCACCTCCACCCGCCCTTTCATCGTCAGGCGGCAACTGCAATTGGACGGCGTTCCGCCCAGCACATCCGTCAGCACCAGCACGCCCGAACCATCGTCCAGCCGCGTAACCGCCTGGGACGCGCGGGAATTAAGATCATTCAAATCCTGATCCGCCCTGACGTCAATGGCTTCTATCCGCTCCTGCGGGCCTTCAAACATATGGGCTGCTGTCGCCATAAAGGCATTCGCCAGCGGCTCGTGCATGATAAGCAGAATACCGATCATGTCCTGCCAGCCGCCACGTTAAAAAAAGGACACATGCCTCACCACTCGTATATTAATGGAATATGGCCTATTGTAATTAATCAGGCCCCAAGGTCAAATTGTTTCCAATTGTTTCGTCAGCGCGCCGAAAAACATTTCAGCCGCATCAAATCCGGTCTGGGCGGCAATTTCCCGGAAGCAGGTAGGACTGGTCACATTAATTTCGGTCAGCCAGTCTCCTATAATATCCAGCCCCGCAAGAAAAACACCGTCTTTTGCCAGTACCGGCGCCAGCGTTTCCGCGATTTCACGGTCACGCGCCGACAAGGGTTGCGCCACGCCAACACCACCTGCCGCCAGATTGCCGCGCACTTCGCCATCGCGGGGAATACGCGCCAGCGCATAAGGCGCCACCTGACCGTCAATCAGCAACACGCGCTTGTCGCCCATTGCGATATCCGGGATAAATTTCTGGGCCATGATTGGACGTGAGCCGTTTTCCGTCAGCGTCTCAATGACGGCGCCCAGGTTCATACCATTATCCATGATACGGAAGATGCCGGAACCGCCCATACCATCCAGCGGTTTGAAAATCACATCCCGGTGGGTCGCGTGAAAAGCGCGCAGCATGTCGGCATCGCTGCATACCAGCGTTGGCGCGACAAACTGCGGGAAGCGGGCAATCGCCATTTTTTCATTGTAGTCCCGCAGTGCCGCAGGGCAGTTTATAACCCGCGCACCGGCTGCCTCGGCCACATCCAGCAGGAAGGTGGCAAGCAGGTAGCGCATGTCAAAAGGAGGATCCTTGCGCACGACGATGGCGTCAAACGCCGTCAGCGGTAAAAGCGTTTTTTCCCTGGCGCGATACCAGTTGCCGTTTTCTTCTCCCGTCAGCTCAATTTCCCGTACGGCGGCAAGCACTTCGCCCCCGGAAAACGCCATATCCTCCAGCTCAAACGCATAAATACGG
>JAISIS010000047.1 GCA_031261905.1 Burkholderiaceae bacterium | reverse complement strand
TACCGTAATTTCTGCAACAAGCTCTGGAACGCGGCCCGCTTTGTGCTGATGAATACAGACGGGCAGGATAATGGCCTGGCCCCGGACGCAGCACTTTCCTTTTCACCGGCGGATCGCTGGATTATTTCGCAGTTCCAGCGGACGGCGGCTGAAGTGGAGAGGGGTTTTGCCGAATACCGCTTTGACAATATCGCCTCGGCGGTTTACCGCTTTGTCTGGGATGAATATTGCGACTGGTATGTGGAAATCGCCAAGGTGCTGATAGCCAACGGTGATGCCGCCCAGCAGCGCGCGACCCGCAAAACGCTGCTGCAAATCCTGGAAACCACGTTGCGTCTGGCGCATCCGCTTATCCCTTTCATTACGGAAGCGCTATGGCAGCAGGTTGCGCCTCAGGCAGGGATTGCGCTCAAGCCGGAAGGCGACACCATCATGCTGCAGGATTACCCGCTGTCGCAGGCGGATAAAATTGACGAGGAAGCTGAAAAGTGGATGGATGGCTGCAAGGCAATGGTCAACGCTTCACGCAACCTGCGAGGGGAAATGCAGCTTTCACCCGCCCAGAAAGCGCCCGCCTTTATAGAACCTGCCTCATCTGATGAAAAGGTGGTGCTGGAATCCTTTATCCCGCATATGCAGGCCTTGTGCCGTCTTTCGGATATTGCCATTGTGGAGAAGCTGCCGGATTCGCCAGCGCCGGTGTCGGTTGTCGGCCAGTGCAAGCTGATGCTGAAAGTGGAAATTGATGTGGCGGCGGAGCGCGCACGGCTGGAAAAGGAAATCGCGCGGCTTTCCGGGGAAATCGGGAAGATCAACGCCAAGCTGGACAACGAGAATTTCGTGACCCGCGCACCCGAGAAAGTGGTTGTACAGGAACGCGAACGCCTGCAAAACTTTATCGCGACACGTGAAAAGGTGGAAGAGCAATACGCCCGGCTGAAAGCCGCCTGAATGTAGTGGAGAAGCGGACGGCGCTTACAAGTGCCGCCCGGCGAAATCTCGTGCGAATTGCCAGGCGGTACGACCGGAGCGGGAGCCACGGTGCAGCGCCCATTGCAGCGCCTCATCCCGCGCCTGTTCCACCAGCGCGTCCGTACAGCCGAATACACGCAGCCAGTGCGCCACAATCGCCAGGTATTCATCCTGGCTGAAAGAATAAAAGGAAAGCCACAACCCGAAACGGTCGGAAAAGGAGATTTTCTCTTCCACCGCCTCACCCGGATGGATTTCGCCATCCGTGCCTTGGGTATAACCTTCGTTATCCGAAAAGCGTTCCGGCAAGAGGTGCCGCCGGTTGGAGGTGGCGTAGATCAGCAGGTTATCCGGTTGCGCGGCAATGCCGCCATCAAGTGCTGATTTCAGCGTACGGTAACTGCCGTCCCCCTCATCGAAAGACAGGTCATCACAGTACAGGATAAAACGTTCAGGGCGGGATGCGATCAGGTCGCTGATTTCCGGCAAGTCGGCCAGATCATTCCTGTCCACTTCAATCAGGCGCAGGCCATCACCGGCAAAGCGGTTCAGGCAGGCGCGGATCAGCGAGGATTTGCCGGTGCCGCGCGCGCCGGTCAGGAGTGCGTTGTTGGCCGGTTTGCCCTCCATGAACTGGCGGGTATTCTGCTCAAGCAGCGCCTTTTGCCGTTCTACAAAATACAGATCCGGCAGGGATATGCGGACAGTGTGGCTAACCGGAAAGAGTGCGCCGCGCCCGTTCTTGCTGCGCCAGCGCCAGGCTATGGCATCCGTATCCCACACCGCGCTTCCGGCCTCAGACGGCAGCAGCTTTTCAAGGCGCGACAGGAGCGCTTCGGCACGGGTCAGGAATGATTCCAGTGGCATATTACGAACGGTAATCAGCGTTGATGGAAACGTAATCATGCGAAAGATCGCATGTCCAGACGGTGGCGGATGCTTCGCCTCGCGCCAGGCGGATGCGGATGGTTATGTTGCTTTGCCGCATGACACGCTGCCCGTCCTCTTCGCGGTAATCCGGATGACGGCCCCCGTTTTTTGCGACCAGCACATCATCCAGGTATAAATCCACCTGGCTGACATCCAGATCTTCCACATCGGCATAGCCTATGGCGGCCAGGATGCGTCCCAGGTTGGGATCGGAGGCAAAGAACGCGGTTTTGACCAGTGGCGAATGTGCCACCGAATAGGCAATGGTGCGGCATTCATCCACTGTTGTGCCGTTTTCCACGATTATGGTCATGAATTTGGTCGCACCTTCGCCATCCCGGACGATTTTCTGCGCCAGTTCCCGGGCCAGGCTGGTAATGGCTTCCTGCAAGGCTGCACAACCCGGCGAGCATTCATCCACAAGACCGATATCCATCGCGCCCGAGGCGATCAGGATGAGCGAATCATTGGTGGAGGTATCGCCATCCACAGTGATGCAGTTGAATGAAGCGTCTGCCGCCTGTTTCAGCATCTTGTCCAGCAGCTCTGTTGGCACCTGGGCGTCTGTCGCCATGAATCCCAGCATGGTCGCCATATTGGGCTTTATCATGCCGGCGCCTTTGCTGATCCCGGTGATCGTTACGGCTTTGCCGTTGATCTGCACAACGCGGGACGCCGCTTTCGGCACGGTATCGGTCGTCATGATGGCTTCAGCCGCGTCAAACCAGTTGTCTTCGGCAAGGTTGTTGATGGCAAGGGGCATTCCGGCAATGATCCGGTCAACCGGCAAAGGTTCCAGAATAACGCCGGTGGAAAAGGGAAGGATCTGTTCGGCCTTGCCGCCCAGGAGTGCCGCCAGCATGGTGCAGGTGGACATGGCGTCATTGTAGCCGTGTTCCCCGGTTCCCGCGTTGGCGTTACCGGTGTTGACCAGCAGGGCCAGTATGGGCTGATGTTCGCTTCGTGTTTGCTCAAGGTGTGTCCGGCATATCTGCACAGGAGCGGCACAAAAACGGTTCTTCGTGAATACACCGGATAGCGTTGCGTCATGCGGCAGTGTGATGACCAGCAGATCCTTACGGTCCGGTTTTTTGATCTGGGCTTTGGCAATACCGAGCCTGACGCCGGAAACCGGCTTCAGGTCGGCTGCTACGGGAGGGAAAAGATTAACAGCCATACAGTTTGATTCTCCTGCGCGGGTTGCCTCCCGCGCCTTTCCTGTTACTTCAGCTTGCCGTGGCAATGCTTGTATTTCTTGCCGCTCTGGCAGGGACACAACTCATTGCGCCCGACTTTGGGTACGGCATTCACCACAGGCGAATGCTTCTTCTCGGCAGCCTGCGCGTTCCGTTCGGTCTGGTCGGCAGCAGCCTGGTAGGCCGCCTCTTCGGCGGATTCGTTTTCAGCCATGCCATGCAGGTAGTTGATGTTGGACACGGAGGGCTGCATCAGTTGCTGCTCCGCCATTTCCACTTCATCACGTGACTGGATGCGTACCAGCATGAGCTTTCTCGTCACATCGTTTTTGATCAGTTCCAGCATCATGGAAAACAGATCGAAGGCTTCCCGCTTGTATTCCTGCTTGGGATTTTTCTGGGCGTAACCGCGAAGATGAATACCCTGGCGCAACTGGTCCAGCGCGGCAAGGTGTTCGCGCCAGTGGGTATCCATGCTTTGCAGGATAATGCTGCGTTCATAGCCGGAGAAAAGCTCCTT
>JAISIS010000203.1 GCA_031261905.1 Burkholderiaceae bacterium | reverse complement strand
CTGCTGGCGCCCGCATCGGTACTGGTCGGCGGCAGTTTCCTGGTGCTGGCCGATATGATCGCGCGTACCCTGGCGGCGCCGCACCAGCTCCCGGTTGGCGCTGTGACAGCCCTGATTGGTGTTCCCGTGTTCCTGTTCCAACTGTATCGCTTCCGGGAGGGCTGATATGCTGCACATCCGGAACCTGGACCTCATGGCAGGCAAAAAAACGCTGATCCGTCAACTGGACTGTGCTATCGCGCCAGGTGAATGCTGGGCCGTGTTCGGGAAAAATGGCGCGGGCAAAACCACCCTTTTGCGCACCCTGGCCGGATTGCGCCCGGCGGATGCGGGAGAGGTGCTGCTGTGCGGCAAACCCCTGTCCGCATGGGGCAATATTTCGCTTGCGCGGCAGCGCGCCTGGTTGCCGCAGGCGCGGCACGATGCGTTTGCCTACAGCGTGCTGGAAACCGTGCTTGCCGGGCGGCATCCCTGGCATGAAGGGCATTACTGGGAAAACCACCGGGATATGGCTGCGGCATTTTCCGCCATGCGCCAGTTGGACCTGTTGCCGTTGAAAGACCGGGATATACGCACACTTTCAGGAGGGGAACGCCAAAGGGTTGCCCTGGCCGCGATCCTGGCGCAGGATACCCCGCTGGTTTTGCTGGATGAACCGGCTGTTTCGCTTGACCTGGCACACCAGGCCGCCCTCATGCGGCTTGTCGGGCAATTGTGCCGCGAGCGCCAAAAGAGCGTGGTCATGGTTGCGCATGATCTTAACCTGGTTCATGACATTGCCACACACGCGCTCCTGATCAACGGGGATGGCGAATGGTATGCCGGGACGGCGGATACCGTGATGAACGCGGACAGGCTCTCCCGCTGCCTGGGGCATCCCGTGATGGCGCTTTCGCATGAGGGGCGTGCGGTTTTTGTTGCCGCCGCATAAAGGGATGGCGGCATGAAGAAAACACGGAATCCCCTGCTGTTGTTTTTACTGTGCCTGCTGGTTATTCCCGTGCAGGCGGTGAGCGTCGTGGATGATAATGGCCGTACTGTTACGCTTCCTGGCCCCGCACGGCGCATTATTTCCGCTGCTCCGCACATCACCGAATTGCTGTATGAAAGTGGCGGGGAAGGCCATATTGCCGGGGTCACCAGCTATAGCGATTATCCGGAGTCGGCAAAAACGCTGCCACTGGTAGGCGATAACAGGCGGCTTGATATGGAGCGGGTACTTTCGCTGAAGCCTGATCTGCTGATTGCCTGGAGTGGCGGCGCCCCGGTTCGCCAGATTGCCCAACTGGAGCGTTATGGCATCCCGGTTTTTTACAGCGACCCGAAGAAGCTGGAAGATATTCCGGAAACATTGATACGCTTCGGCATCCTGCTGGGCCAGCCCGAAACAGGCAGGGAAAAAGCCGCCGCATGGCGCAAGCGACTGGCGGCGCTGAAGAAACAGTATGAGAACCGTCCGGTACTCAGCGTGTTTTACCAGGTATCCGAAAGGCCGTTGTATACCCTGAACGGCAAACACATCATCAGCGAAGGCATTCAGCTCTGCGGCGGGCGCAATATCTTTTCAGACCTTGCCGTGCTTGCGCCGCGCGTCAGCCTTGAGGCCGTGCTGGAAAGGAATCCGGATGTAATCCTGATTTCCGGCAGTGGCGGAAGCAGCAGCGGCGCGGCATTCTGGCAACGTTTCAGCATAGTGGAGGCCGTCAGGAAACACCACATCTTCCAGGTGGATGCAGACAGGATGGACAGGCCCGGCCCCCGGTTGCTTGAGGGTATTTCCGCCTTGTGCGGGCAACTGGAAATTGCGCGCAAACGCTGAACGGGTGATTACCTTTTCTAATTCAAAGGCTGGGTACAGACAAACTGGAGAAGGAGTTCGCCTATAGTGCCGGTTTCAGCGGGTTCAAAGCGTATGTCCTGGATTTTTCCGGAATAAGTTGTGATGGATTTCCCGGCAGCATTCGGTTGTGACCAGAGATACTGGGTAGTGCGGCCAAACCGTTTTCGTTTGCAGTCAAAATAGAAAAGCGACTGGTCGGAAATAAAATCGAATTTGGTGCCGGGTGCGCGTGCGGAAGTATCGTAATTGATAGTAACCCACGCTTTTGTGAGCCTGCCTGCCTGTTCAACAGTGTCCACATCGACGAAATATTTTGCATTATCCGATTCCGTCACCATTTTGTAATTTGCCGCGTAAGCATTCATGCCGAAGCCGAGTGCGCACAAGAAAACCAGAGCCATTTTGCGCATAAATCACCTCCAGAACGTTGCACCGGAAAATATCCGGGAAAATTATATCTCCAGATTGTCAATCAGGCGGGTTTCTCCCAGCCTGGCCGCAGCCAGCACGACAAGCGGTTCGCCTTCCGCAATATCGCCTGCTGTTGGCGGCTGTAAATTAATGCGTTTGCGGATGGAAACATAATCAGACTCCCATCCCCGTTTTGCCAGGTTGCCCATAGCGTGTTTTTCCAGTTTGGAAATATCAGGATACCCGCCTCTGACCTGTTCGGCTACATGTTGCAAAGTTTGATACAAAAAAGGCGCTTCCCTGCGTTCTTCAGGGGTAAGGTACATATTGCGCGAGGAAAGGGCCAGACCGTCTTCGGCGCGGTAAGTTTCGGCTGCGACTATCTCTATCGGCAGGGAAAACTGGCGGCACATATTGCGGACAATCATCAGTTGCTGGTAATCCTTTTTGCCGAATACCGCCACCCTGGGGCCGATACTGGCAAAAAGTTTCAGGACAACCGTGGTAACGCCATTAAAAAATCCCGGACGGAATTTGCCTTCCAGAATGTCGCCCAGATTTTCCGGCGGCTGGACACGGAATTCCTGCGGTTCGGGGTACATATCTTTTTCTGTCGGGGCAAAGAGCACATAAACCCCTTCTTTTTCCAGCTTTTCCACGTCTGCGCGGAAAGTACGCGGATACTGGTCAAAATCTTCATTGGGACCGAATTGCAGACGGTTGACAAAAATAGAGGCGACAACCGGGTCGCCATGCTTTTTTGCCAGGCGCATCAGAGATAAATGGCCTTCATGGAGGTTGCCCATTGTAGCGACAAAGGCGGTGCGCAACTGACCGTGTAACTGGTTTCGTAATTCTTCAATAGTGGTGACAATTTTCATGATAAATAACTACAATTCAGGAAAAGCCTCAGGGAATATCATTCTATCCGCTTTTGGATGATTTATGTATGCGGGCCGGTCAGGCGCACATACAGCGGGGCAAGAGGTTCGGCCTGCGTGATCTCGATCAGCGATTCGCGCGCAAGCTCCAGAAGCGCCAGAAAATGCACGATTACCACGGCAACGCCTGCGTGTACATCAAACAAATCATAAAATTCAACAAAGCCGGTAGTTTGCAGGCGGCGGAGAATGGCGGACATATGTTCTCTGACGGATAGGCCCTGTTTGCCCACACGGTGGCTGGATGTCAGCTTGCTTCGGCGGATAATTTCTGTAAAGGCGCTG
>JAISIS010000202.1 GCA_031261905.1 Burkholderiaceae bacterium | reverse complement strand
GTGCTGGCGCTTGTGGCGATCGCCCTGTCAGGGGTTTCTGTCTATCTCGATGGTTTGCGCGCGCTTATGCGCGGGCGCCTTGATATAAATGCCCTGATGGCGGTGGCGGTTACCGGCGCCTGTTTCCTGGCGCAATGGGCGGAAGCGGCCATGGTGATGGTGTTGTACGCCATTGCCGAACTGATTGAAGCACGTTCCGTTGATCGCGCCCGCCATGCTATTCGTTCGCTCCTTGCCCTGACGCCTGAAACCACCGAGCGCAAGCTCCCCGACGGTCAGTGGGAAGAAGCACATGTGAAAACCATTCAGCCGGGAGAAATCATTCGCGTCAAACCCGGCGAACGCATCCCGCTGGATGGCGAAGTGAAATCCGGTTACAGCGCAGTAAACCAGATGCCAATTACCGGTGAAAGCGTTCCCGTTGACAAATCACCTGGAGATGCCGTTTACGCAGGCAGCATCAATGAGTCCGGTATGCTTGAACTGAGCGTGACTGCACCGGACGGCGATACCCTGCTGGCCCGCATCATTGCCATAGTAGAGGAAGCGCAGGGTGTTCGCGCGCCAGTGCAGCGTCTGGTTGATCGCTTTGCCGCGATTTACACGCCGACAGTATTCCTCATTGCTGTTGCTGTTGCGGTCATCACGCCGTTTCTGGCAGGCTGGGCATGGCAGGATGCCGCTTACCGCGCGCTGGTATTGCTGGTCATCGCCTGTCCGTGCGCGCTGGTCATCGCAACGCCGCTTACGGTTGTCAGCGGCCTGACGGCAGCGGCGCGCGCAGGTATTCTCATCAAGGGAGGCGCTTATCTGGAAGATGCCAGAAATATCAGGGCAGTGGCGCTCGACAAAACCGGCACGATTACCGAAGGCAGGCCCCGGCTGGTGGCTACTGAAATCATGACGCAAACCATTGGGCGGGATCAGTTGCTTTCCTGGGCGGCCACCATGACCTCGCATTCCAGCCATCCGGTATCACGCGCTATTTTTGATGGTATCAGTGCCTGCATCAATCCGGGAGTTGCACAAAGCTATACCGAAATGCCGGGGAAAGGAAGTGAAGCGCTGATTGATGGTCACAGACTCATGCTGGGCAGTGCCCGATGGGCCTGGGAACGCGGACTGGACGCGCCGGAACTGGCGGGCAGGCTGCAAACTCATGAGCAATCCGGTTATACCGTTGCACTGCTGATGTCCGAAGATGCCGTGCTGGCGCTTTTTGCTGTTGCCGACACCATCCGCTTCAACAGTCGGGAAGCCGTTGATGAACTCGCCTGCCGTCATGTCGCTCCGGTTATGTTGACCGGCGACAATACCCTGACAGCCCGGATCATAGCTTCCCAGGCAGGTATCCAGGATGTCCGGAGCGAGTTGCTTCCTAAAGACAAGCTGGCCGCCATCAATGCCCTGCGCACACAATATGACCACGTTGCCATGGTGGGAGATGGCATAAATGACGCTCCGGCCCTTGCAGTGGCCGATATCGGCATTGCCATGGGTGGTGCGGGGACCGGCATCGCCATGGAAACTGCCGATGTGGTCATCATGAACGATGACTTACGGCGGGTAATTGACCTGATCCGCATTTCACGCCGGACCTTCCGTATGCTGCGCCAGAACATTGCCATCGCGTTGGGCATCAAGTTCATCTTTTTCGGGCTGGCTCTTGCCGGGGAAGCCACCATGTGGATGGCGATATTCGCCGATGTGGGCGCAACCCTGATCGTGGTATTCAATGGCTTGCAGCTTTTGCGGTGGCGGAGCCGTTTTTCACCAGCCGTCTAAGTTACAAGTGACCCGGTTATTTCAGGTGCCGGAAAAGAAATACAACAGTTTGCAGGAATGAATCCGGTTTTTGGTGTCTTTTGTGGAATAATCCTCTGGATGCCCGTACGGGAAGATTCACACGGAAAAATTCATGAGCGATATCCTGCTTTACCTGTTGTTGTTCCTTGCCGTCGTTACGGTGTTGTTGCTGGTGGTTAGCCTTTTCCGGAACCGCCATTCCCGAAGTGGCATGGATGTCGCCGTGCAGACGCTTCAGCAATCGGGCGAGCGGGTGGAACGCGAGTTGCGCGGGCAGATACAAACTACCGCGCAGGGGATGCGCCAGGAGCTTTCCGGCAGCCTTGCACAGTTCCAGCAGGCGATTGCCACGCAAATGACTGGAGCGGCAACGGTTCAGAACAGCCACATAGCCGCTTTTTCGACCCATCTGGAACAGCTGGGTAAAAACAACGCGGAACAACTGGAAAAGATGCGGCAGGAGCTTGCGCAGCAGGCATTGGCCGCACGCGAGGAACAATCCGCCAGCATCAAGCGCTTTTCCGATACCCTGCAACAAAGCCTGAATCTGCTCTCCGAAGGCAATACCAGGCGCATGGCCGAAATCAGGACAACGCTGGAAGAAAAAATCCGCGATCTCCAGAATGAAAATGCCAAAAAGCTGGAAGAGATGCGGCAAACCGTGGATGAAAAACTTCATGCCACACTGGAGCAACGCCTGGGTGAATCGTTCAAATTGGTGAGCCAGCGCCTCGAAGAGGTGCATAAGGGGCTGGGCGAGATGCGTTCGCTGGCAACCGGTGTTGGCGATCTGAAACGCGTGCTTTCCAATGTCAAGACGCGCGGCGTATGGGGAGAGGTGCAACTGGCGAGTCTTCTGGAACAGATGCTCAC
>JAISIS010000200.1 GCA_031261905.1 Burkholderiaceae bacterium | reverse complement strand
CAGTTAAACAAAATAAATACCAGCAATAATACGCCCAGAAGCGTCGGGATCATCTGCCACAGGCGGCGTATCAGATAGGCGGACATGGGCGCTTCCCGCTATTGATCCCCACTGCCGGTCAGCTCGCGGTAAAAAGCCTTGCTGCTCGGCGCGCGCCCCAAAAAGGCGCGCAGCAATTCTTCGGCATAGGCCTCACCGCCGCGCTCCAGAATCGCGTTCCGGTCGCGCATCCCCACTTGCGGGTTCATCAGGTCGGGGCCGAATTGCGACAGCATATCCAGCGCCAGCACCTTTGACCACAGGTAACCGTAATAGCCTGCCGCGTAACCACTGATGGTATGGTTGAACTGGCCGGGAAACTGCGTACCCTGCAGGTATCCGAGCGGTGTTTGCGCTTCCATGTTTTCCCACAGGGTCATGGCGTTATTTTCCTTTTCACTGTAAAGCGCCATGTCATACTTCGCATACAGCAACTGGCGCGCGTAAAACATGCCCTTGCCATACTTCCTTGCCTGGTTGATGCGCCTGAGCAAATCATCATCCACCCGGGGACAGGATGCGGCGCAATAATCCGGCAACAGGGCCAGCGCCTCTTTTGAGTACGCCCATTCTTCCAGCATCTGTGAAGGCGCTTCCACGAAATCCCGTTCCACGCTGGTGCCGGATTGTTCCACGTAGCGGGTTTTTGACAACACGCCATGCAGCACATGCCCGAATTCGTGCAGCAGCGTTTCCAGCTCGTTGCCGTCCAGGCTGGTCCGGTTGAAATTGGTCACCAGCGCAGAAATGGGTTTGCGCCCTTCCAGCGTGCTGCCGCCCCTGACCGGAAACGCGGCGGCATGACCATATTTGCCCTCGCGCGGGAAAAGGTCAAGATAAATGCCGCCAAGGAGTTCCCCGGAAGATTTGTCGAGGACATCAAAATACATTACATCCTCATGCCATAGCGGCACATCCGCCTTCTGGAAGCTAATGCCGAAAAGCCTTTCGGTTATGCCAAGCGTCCAGCGGATGGCCGCAGGCGTCGGAAAATAACGGCGCAACTCCTGCTGGTCAACGTCAAAGCGCTCTTTTCTCACCTTCTCCTGCCAATAAGCAACATCCCAGCGCGCGATTCCGCTCCTGGATGAATCGGTACCTGACGCGCCCGCCTTGTAGCGGCGCAAGTCATCCAGCTCATTGATTTCCGCCACTTGCGTCGCCTTCTGCACCTGATCCAGGAAAGTAGCGACCATTCCCGGTTTGTGAGCCATACGGCGGCGCAGCTTGTAATCGGCATAACTGCGGTAGCCGCCCAGATTCGCCATCTCGTGGCGCAGCGTAATGGCTTCCTGCAACAATGTCAGGTTCTTCGGCGTCCCCCGGTTAAGGAATTCCACCTGGTATTGCCGCCGCGCCTCGGCATCATCCGCGTAGCGCATGAAAGGGAGATAAACCGGGTAGGAAAAATCCAGCAGGTAATTCCCGGCGCTGTCTTTTTTTAACCCGGTCATATACGTATCCTGCATCCCCCGCATCTGTTCCGGCGAGAAAACCACCCGCGTTTTATTCTCCCGGATATTGCGGGAAAACTCTTGCTGGATCGCATCCAGCCGGATGCGTATCTCGCGCATCCGCTCGCGTTTTTTGGGCATGAGGGTAATACCGGCATCCTCAAAATCGTTCAGCGTATCCTTGCGCAACTTCCTTTCCACATTGTCCTTTGTGCGGGAGAGTCGGATACTCCGGTACAGCTTGTCATTCAGGTACAAATCGGTATTGAACGCCCGAATCTGCCTGTCACAGGCTTCCGCGCTGTCACGCACGGCCTTGTCCGGCGACACCTGGCTCAACAGGTAAACCGGGCCGATCACATCGTCTATGCTGATCAGAAGGCGGTTCCATTCCGTCATAAACTGTACGGAACCATCCGGCGTATAGGCCTTGATTTCCTCCATAGCGGCAACGCGCGCCTTCCAGTCCGCCAGCCCCTGACCGCACATGGTCGTGATGGCTTGCGCGCCCGGGACAGGAATAGTCGCCCGCTCTTCAGCCACCGCGTTCTGCGTCAATACCGCCAGCCCCGCCAGTAAAACAGCAACAGAAAAACGCGCCATCAAAGGAAGCCGCCGTATCATGGTCATGATGTAATCCTTTTTTCCGGTTTCAGTATGTCAGTGCCTCAAACCGCCGATTGTAAAGGCAATTCCCCGGCTGCGGAACGGGAAACCCCGCTTATTTTGCGGCCCGGTCAATATCCAGGTAAATCCATTCGTTATATATCACCGGATGCTTTTTATAGCCCACCACCCAGGGCTGGAGCAGCATATTGCGGTAACGCGCATAGCCAATCAGGTTGGGCGCGTACACCTCCAGTATCCGGGCCATCTTGTGGTAGAGCCGGTTTCTCGCCTCACCATCCGGCAGCCCGGCTGATTGCTCGTACAACGCGTCAAACGCCGGGATTTCCATGCAGCCGTTATTGCTCTGCCCGGTATGCGGGCCATAAAAAAGCTGCATGAAATTATCTCCGTCCGGATAATCCGCTATCCACGGGCTGGTCCGCATCATCAGGCGGCACTGCTTTTCCGCCTTGAGCATATCGGGGAAAAGACGCTTGTCGCTTTTCATGCGGATACCCAGCGAATCAAAGGTCTTTTTCCACATCTCGCTTTGCTGCTGCCCGACAGAATCCGCCCGCGCCGAATAAACAAACTCCAGCGGCCCTCCATCCGGGCGCATCCGCCAGCCATCCGCCCCCTTTTTATAGCCAAAGCGATCCAGCAAGGCGTTGGCGGTTGCCGGATCATACCGAACGCTGCTCCGGTAAGCCGGATCATGCCCGGCCACGCCCGGCGGTATCGGATATTCCAGGCGGACCGCCTCGCCATTCCAGACAATCCGGATTTCCTCATCCACATGGTGCGCCATGGCAATCGCGCGACGAAGCGCAATCTTTTCCTTCTCCATACCCCCCGACACCGGATCGCGCATATTGAAATAATAATAGCTGAGCTCGGGGTCAACTGTCCGCGACAACTGCACACCCTTCGCCTGTAACTCCGGGCGCAGGCGGCCTTTCTCCAGCGCCTTGGGGGCCAATGGGCCATCCAGATTGAACAAATCCACCTCGCCATTCCGGAAAGCCAACCAGCGCGACTGGTCTTCCGGGATTACGCTGATTTCCACCCGGCCAATTTGCGGCATGGTCTTGCCCTTCATTTTTTCCACAATGCGGGCGTCTTCCGGATCGCTTCCCGCGGCAAAGTTCCAGACAAAGCCCCTGAAAGCGGGATTGGCGACCATCGTTATGCGAAACCCTCGCCGCCATTCTTCCAGCCTGTAAGGCCCGGTCCCCACCGGATTGGCCATGACATGCCCGCTGGCGTCCCCGTATTTTTCCACCACTTCCCGCGCCACCGCACAGGTGGGGGAATGCGCCAGGATATGGGTAAAGTTGTAATCCGGCCGCTTCAGGCGTATCCGCAGCGTGTAACGGTCAGGCGTTTCCATGCCGCTTACCGGCCTGTCATAATCCATTCGCCCGCTACGGGCTGCCGCATCCAGCCCCATAACCTTCCCTTCAACCAGCCAGGCCCATGCCGACCTGATGCGGGGATCCGCCAGGCGTTTGAGGGAATAGGCGTAATCTGCCGCCGTCAGCTCGCGGGGGCTGCCGTTAAATGCCGCGTCATTAGCGAAGAAAATGCCCTTTTTGAGCCGGATGGTATAAACCCTGCCGCCCTCGCTGATTTCCGGCATGGCCGCTGCCGTCAGCGGAACCAGCCGGGCCGGACGAGCCAGATAATCATAGGTGTACAACGGCTCGCAAATGGAGCGGATCACCTGGGAAGAGTAAAGGTCATGGGAAACTGCCGGGTCAAAACCGGTTTCCGATGCGGGAAAGACCGTGCGCAATACCTTGCCCGGGTCCGCCGCCTGCGCCCACAGACAGAAAAAAAACAACAACCCGGTCAGGAACAATGCTCCCGGCGTGTTATTCCGTTCTGGTTTCCTCATCCGGTCACCCTTTGTTTTTTTCGCCATCCGGGATGAAAATTCCGCTGTTGCAAACATTTAGGATGCTTTTTGGATTCAGAATGTGCTACTGTGCCAAAAGCGGCTCCTTGACGCAAAAGCATCCGCATATGCCATTTATACTGCCCATAGACTTCACCAGGAATCATCATGACATCAATCACCCGATTTATTCCGCGTTTCCTTTTGTTTCCCTTGATCGCCGCCATCAGTTTACCGGTATTTGCGCAAAATGCCGCTGTTGTTAACGGAAAGCCTGTTCCGGCCTCGCAGGTGGATGCCTTCGTCAAGGAATTTGTCCAGCAGGGTCAGCAGGATACGCCCAAACTGCGCGCTGCGGTAACGGAAAGCCTGATTATGAACGAAGTGCTGGTACAGGAAGCCGAAAAGAAAAAAATGGGCGCGATTCCTGCCGTCAAGATGCAAATGGAAACCATGCGGCGTAATATTCTGGTGCGCGCGTTGATGCGCGATTTTGTTGAAAAACACCCGATAAGCGATGCCGAGGTTAAAAAAGAATATGATCGTATGAAAGCACAGATGGGCGATACGGAATACAAAATCAGCCACATCCTGGTTAAAACAGAGGATGATGCCAAAGCGCTGCTGGCACAATTGAAGGATGGCGCAAAATTTGATGAACTGGCCAAAGAAAAATCCATTGATGCGCCTACCGCAACCCGGGGAGGCGATCTGGGATGGGGCGCTCCGCACGCGTATGCCGACCCCTTTGCGCAGGCGCTTGCCAGGCTGAAAAAAGGTGAATATTCCCAGGCCCCCATCCAGTCAGCCCGTGGCTACCATATTATTATGGTGGAAGATACGCGCCAACTGAAATTCCCCAGCCTGGAAGACCTGAAACCCGCAATCACCCAGGAGCTTCAGGACCAGCTCTGGAACACCTACGCAAAAGCACTGCGCGTAAAAGCCAGGGTGAAATAACCCCGCCTCTTATGGTTCGCGCGGTATGGGGTTCACGTCTGGGGTTTATTCTGGCGGCAGCCGGTTCGGCCATTGGCCTGGGCGCCATCTGGAAATTTCCCTATGTCACGGCAAAACACGGAGGCGGCGCGTTTCTGCTGCTTTTTCTGCTGATCGTTTTCACGCTGGGCATTTCCATCATGATTGCGGAAATGATGGTTGGGCAAATCGCACAAAAAAGCCCGGTGGGCGCTTACCGGCATTTTGGCGGCAGGCCCTGGGCGCTGGCAGGCTATATCGGCGTACTCTGCGGTTTTCTTATCCTTTCTTTTTACAGCGTGATCGGCGGATGGACAATCTTTTATCTCGTCAAATCCGTTGAAGGCGGCATCCTGACATCGGATATGCTGCAACTCAGGCAGATTTTCGAATCGTTTATTACCCATCCGGTTGAACCCCTCTGGTATCACGCCGCCTTTATGGCCGTGACTGCCAGCGTTGTGCTGGCCGGGGTGCAAAAAGGGATTGAACGGATCAGCAAATCGCTGTTGGCGCTTCTCTTTTTGCTGATACTGGTGCTGATCGTCCGAAGCCTCACCCTGCCTGGCGCGCTGGAAGGCGCGCTGTATTTCCTGATGCCGGATTTCAGCAAGCTCAACGCGCAAATGCTGCTGGAAGCCATGGGGCTGGCCTTTTTTTCGCTCTCCCTGGGCATGGGCTGCATGATGACCTATGGCTCATATGTTTCCAACGAAACGTCCATTCCACGTTCGGCAGCCTGCGTTGTCGGCCTGACGGTCGCCATCTGTATTCTGGTGGGGCTGATGATTCTGCCCGCTGTCTTTGCTTTCGGACTGAACCCGGCGGAAGGCCCTGGCCTGACCTTCATCATCATGCCTGCGGTATTTTCCCACATGGGTGGCGGGGCATTTTTTTCCGTGCTGTTTTTCTTCCTGCTGTTTGTGGCAGCTCTGACTTCTTCGGTTTCGCTGATGGAAGTGGTCACCTGCTTTTTTATGGATGAATTTGGCTTGCCACGCCTTGGCGTTGCGATTGTCATGGCGGCCCTGATGTTTGCAGTCGGAATCGCCGCCTCTCTTTCTTTCGGCGCCTGGAGACCATACACCCTCTTTGGCAGATCCTTCTTTGATCTGCTGGATTACCTCACTTCCAATCTGATGATGCCTTTCGGCGGCATCATGGTGACCCTGCTGGCAGGATGGAAAGCCTGCGGAGAAATTGCCGCCCGCCTGAAGCCGGAAAGCGGCATCATCCCGCGCTGGTGGCCCGCAATGAAATGGTTCTGCCGGATCATTGCGCCATTGCTCATTTTGCTGATTCTGATACGCAGCCTCTGATCGCCACATTGCCTCAGCCCAACAGATCACGTCAAAAAGCTGCTACAATGATTATAAATATAATCTGACAGAAATTTCAGGCGGCCCTGGCGGGGCCGTTTTGCTGTAATTATGAAGCGCTATCCCCAAAACCGTTTTGTCCGGTTGCTGGTCGCCTGGAGTGAAACACCCTATCTCGTTGCCGTCAGAGACGGGCTGGCGCTGACCATGCCGATCATCCTGGCAGGCACTGTCGCCACGCTGATCAACACCTTTCCGCTGCCTGCCTACCAGCAATTCATGCACGATATTTTCGGCGAGCGCTGGCATTGGTTCGGGCAACATATTTATGCCGGCACCTTCAGCATTATGTCGGTGTTCATGATCCCTATAATCGGATTTTCCCTGGCGGAAAGCTATAACGAACGTTATCCGCTGGATCGCGTCTCACCCTCGATTGCCGCCATTGTCGCGCTAAGCTGCGCTTTCTGTATCATGGAACCCGTTGGCGACAATACGGCCCTGCCACTGCAATGGATGGGCGTGTACGGGCTGCTTCTATCCACCGTAGCCACTTTTTTGTCCTGGATGCTCTTCCGGTTTTTTCTTCGCTTCTCCGCACTCCGGATAAATTTTTATACCGGCAGTTCGGCAACATCAATAGCGCGGGTTATGAATACCCTCTTCCCTGCGACTCTCACCATCCTTGTTTTCGCCTCCTTCAAGACCCTGGTCAAGATCGCGGGTATCGAGAGCCTGCATGAAACCGTTTACCATCTGCTGTCCCTGCCTTTCAGTATGCTTGGCGGACATAATCTCGCTACGGCAACCCTGTATTCCTTCATTCGCAACTGTCTTTGGTTTTTCGGCATTCACGGCTCCAATGTACTGGAACCGGTCATGCGGGAACTGTACATTCCGGCCAGTCTGGCCAATA
>JAISIS010000113.1 GCA_031261905.1 Burkholderiaceae bacterium | reverse complement strand
TACCTCGAAATATTCAGCTTTCATCCGGAATGGTGTAGGGAAGGGAACCGATATGGAGTTTCGGGCCATCCGGTGTTCCCAGGCGCAGTGATTTTGCAGAACGCATCTCCAGCGGCATCACCATCAGGCAGTCAATATGCCCGCTGTCCCGTCTGGCGGCGCGCACCAGCATACCGCAGGGCGCGTCCGGAGCCGAGGCGTCAAATATATCCATACCTGGTGTGATGCCGATAGCCGATGCTGGCGATTCACCTGGAATATCGGCACAGGCCGGAATCATCCTGCGTTTCAGCGTGCCGCGGTATTTGAGGCGCGCGATAATTTCCTGGCCCGGATAGCAGCCTTTGGTAAAGCTCATGCCGTCAACCAGATCCATATTGACCATTTGCGGCACGAAGCGGCTTTGGGTTGCCGTATAGATTTCCGGTATGCCTGCCGCAATATCGCCAAGTTCCCAGTTGTCTTCATGGGCAGCGACCGGCAGTACCCTGGAAAGGGCGGGCAGGGCGGAACTGGCAACATCGGATGGCGCAATCCACAAAAAGCGGGCGCCGCCAAAAGCATCACTGATCCGTATCAGCATACCTGAAGCGCTTTCCGTTTTGCCGTATATACCGGTCGGGGCGGGTAGTGCCATCAGCGCCTGTGCCAGCGCGTCTGTCGCCTTTGCTCCGGCAAAACCGGTGATAGCCCATTCATCGCTCATATCGGTCAGCCGCACTTTGGCGCGCAGGATATAAATTTGCAGGCGTTTCATGAAGGCGGGCAGGATGTCGCGCGGAATCATCAGCCAGACGCCATGTTCGGATTTCCAGACCAGCATAATCGCCAGCAGCCGTCCATCCGGCATACAGTAACCGGCAAGCCGCGCTTCATCGGTTTTGAGGCCGGCGATGTCATTGCCCAGTTGTCCGTGAATGAAAGTAACCGCATCCTCGCCCGAGGCTAAAACAAGGCCGTATCGGGAGAGCGTGGCCATAAAGCCGGATTCCAGTTGTTCCATAGCCCGTATCTTGCTCCGGTATGCCGCCGTTGGTGCGGTAAATGAAAAAGCCAAGCGGAAAGAAAGGCCCGTTTCGTGCGAAAATACAGTCTTTCCGCTACCTGAAATTGGCGGGAACAACCCGCCAGTCAAAAAAAGCATACCCATTATAAAATAGGATATGAGTTTCTTGCCGAACGCTCCACGTATGACGATGCTCAAAAGAGTCTTTCTGGCTCTTGCCCTTATCCTTATCCTCGCGGCATCGGGTTTTGCATGGTGGGCCGGTTCCGCGATTTCACCTTCAAAAGATTCCATTACGTTCGAGATAAAGCCTGGAAGCCTGGGTTCCGTCATTACGCAACTGAACAATCAGGGGGTACCGGTCAATGCCACACTGTTTTCTCTTCTGGCGCGCGTTACCGGCAATGCCGCAAGGCTGAAGGCCGGATACTACAGGATGAAGCCCGGCGAATCGCCATCCGGCCTGCTGGAAAAACTGTCCAAAGGACTGGTTTCCTATGAATCCATCACCATTGTCGAAGGCTGGACATTCAGGCAGATGCGGGAGGCGCTGGCGGCGCATACCGGCCTTGCACACGACAGCGCCAATATGACGGAGCAGGAATTGCTCAAGCAGCTTGGGATTACGCAGGGAAGGGCGGAAGGTCTCTTCTTCCCGGATACCTATCTCTTCACCAGAGGCAGCAGTGACATGCAGCTTTACCGGCAGGCCAATGCGCGGCTGATGAAAAAACTGGATGACTGCTGGCAAAAACGCGATTCCTCGCTGCCATACAAAACGCCTTATGAGGCATTGATCATGGCGTCTATTGTTGAAAAGGAAACAGGGCATCCGGAAGACAGGGCCATGATTGCCGGTGTTTTCACCAACCGCCTGAAAGCCGGTATGAAGCTCCAGACAGACCCGACCGTGATTTATGGCATGGGCGACAAATACAAAGGTGTGATTTATAAATCCAGCCTGACGACAGATACGCCGTACAATACCTATACGCGCTTTGGCCTGCCGCCAACACCCATTGCATTGCCTGGCGAGGCCGCTATCCGGGCGACGTTTTATCCCGAAAAAACCAATGCGCTTTACTTTGTTTCACGGGCGGACGGCACCGGAAAAAGCGAATTTACAACCAATCTGGCCGATCATAACAAGGCCGTTGACAAATACTTGCGGAATCCTCAATGAGCGCAGACAGCCAAGGCCCGAAAAGAGGGCGTTTCATCACCTTTGAAGGCATTGACGGTGCCGGAAAATCCACGCACATTGATTATGTGGCCCGTTTGCTGAGAGGCGGGGGAGCTGATGTCGTAACGACCAGGGAACCGGGCGGGACGCATCTGGGTGAAGCGCTGCGCTCGATCCTGCTGCATGAAAAAATGCATCCGGAAACCGAAGCGCTCCTGATGTTTGCCGCACGGCAGGAACATGTTGCACAGGTGATTGAGCCTGCACTGGCGCGCGGCGTATGGGTACTGTCTGATCGTTTTACTGACGCCAGCTTTGCCTATCAGGGCGGTGGACGCGGGCTTTCCACAGACAGGTTGCGCCAGCTTGAGAACTGGGTTCATCCCCATTTGCAGCCGGATATCACCTTCCTCTTTGATG
>JAISIS010000112.1 GCA_031261905.1 Burkholderiaceae bacterium | reverse complement strand
GTTTCGCCGAATTCCGGATAATGCTTTTCTGTCCCGCAGTGCGGGCAGCCAGGGAAATGATCATCATGATAAAAAGAATAAAACGCGGCCTGGTGCTGCTCTTGCTGGCGGGATTATTGCCTTTGCCGCTTTTTGCGGCAGCCGACCCGGACAAGGTAATCCATACCGTTTTTGAGGCGTCGGATGATGGCTTTGATATGGCCCGGACACAGAACTATTATTCCGGATGGGTAGCGGACGCGATTTTTGAAACGCTGCTTACCTACGATTATCTGGCTCGTCCCGCGAAACTCGTGCCGAACACAGCGGAATCCATGCCGGAAATCAGCCCGGATGGGCGGACGCTGACGTTCAGAATCAAAAAGCATATCTTTTTTGTGCCTGATCCGGCATTCGGCGGCAAACGGCGCGAACTGACCGCGCAGGATTATGTGTACGCCATCAAGCGTCTGGTGGATCCCCAAAACCGTTCTCCCGCCGCCAATTTTGTGAGCGGCAAGATTATCGGACTGGATGGGATGGCGGCCAGGGCCAGGAAAAGCGGGCGCTTTGATTATGATGCCTTTGTGCCGGGATTGTTCGCGCCGGATCGCTATACCCTGCGCATCCGCCTTGTACGGCCAGACAGCAATTTCCTGTATGTACTGGCTTACGGAGGCCTGGCGGCAGTTGCGCGGGAAGTAATAGAAGCCTATGGCGCCGAAAGCCGTATTCACCCGGTAGGTACCGGGCCTTACCGGCTGGAACACTATGTACCGCGAAGCAGAATTGTACTGACCGCCAATCCGGAGTATCGCGGCTTTACCTGGGATTTCCAGCCATCCGGCGATCCAGGTGATGAAGCGATTGTGCGCGATATGAAGGGCAAACAGATGCCCAGGATCGGGCGGGTGGAAATTTCGATTATCGAGGAAGAACAATCCCGGTGGCTGACCTTTCAGGAAGGGAAAATCGCCTTTGACAAATTGCCGCAACTGGCCGCGCCGCTGGTGCTGGATGGCGACAGGTTAAAGCCTGAATATGCGGCGCAGCAATTGCGCCTGTACCGTGCCGTAGAGCCTGAAGTCACCTTTACCACCTTCAACTTCCGCGACCCTGTGATTGGCGGTTACAGCAAGGAAAAGATTGCGTTGCGGCGGGCAATTGCCATGGCCTACAGCGTGGAGGATGAAATTATTCTGCTGCGGAACGGGCAGGCGGCCCGGGCGGAAATGGTCGTGCCTGCTGGTGTGGCGGGGCACGATCCATCCTATCGCAGCAGCATCGGCTATGATCCGGAACTGGCGTCCCGTCTGCTGGATCATTTCGGATACCGGCTACAGGCGGATGGCTATCGGACTTTGCCGGACGGCAGTCCACTGCTGCTGAAAATCCGCACGGAAGCAGGCGCCAGCTCAAAAGTCGTATCGGAAATATGGAAACGCGGGCTGGATAAAATCGGTATCAGGGTACTGTTTGAAGTCGGTAATTTTGCCGACAATGTCAAGGATGCAACGGCGTGCCGCCTGATGATGTGGGGTAGCGCCTGGCATGCCGATTACCCGGAAGGCGAGAATTTCCTTCAGCTTTTGTACGGCCCCAATGCCGGTCAGGGCAATCACGGGTGTTACCAGTCTTCTGCTTATGATGCGCTGTACCGGAAAGCCGTGGCTCTTCCACCCGGTCAGGAAAGGTATGCGCTTTATGCAGCCATGAACCGTCAGGTGGAGGCTGATACAGCCTGGTCGCTGCATGTTTCACGAGTTCGGAACTGGTTGGTGCGGCCCTGGGTGCAGGGATTTAAAAAACATCCCATTCTTCAGTCTGACTGGCAATATCTTGACGTGCAAAAGCAGGGGCAATAGACGCCCTGCATGATCCTGAATGGAGGTTATGTCAGTTTATTCAAATACGACTGGATATGTTTTGTCGTATCTGCGGAAGACATCGGGCGGGCATGCAGGTATCCCTGGATGGCCCAGCAGCCATGTGCGATGAGATAGTTAAGCTGGGCCTTTGTTTCCACGCCTTCCGCGATAATATCCATCTGGATGGCGCGCGCCATGGCAATAATGGCTTCTATAACCGCCTCAACCTTGGTGTCGCCTATGCGGCGCACAAAGAAACGGTCAATCTTGAGTACATCAATCGGATATTCCACCAGTCTTTGCAGGGAAGAATATTCGATGCCGAAGTCATCAATGGAGATGCTTGCTCCCATCTGGCGCAGGCGGGAAAGGTTATCAATCACCATGTCGCGATCTTCCAGAAGCGCGCGTTCCGTGATTTCAAAGGCTAGCCGGTTGGCGGACAGGCCGGTTTTTTGCAGCGCCGTATTGATATATTCAATCAATGTCGGTGAAGAGATTTTCTCGGGAAGTATGTTGATGGCGATTTTGCCGAATTCCACACCTTCCGATTCCCATTGTTTTGCCTGCTCGCAGGCCATTTCCAGCATTTGGGCATCAATTTCCGCCATCATGTTGGAGGCAATCGCAACATCCATGAATTCGCCTGGCAACATAAGGCCGTTAACCGGATGATTCCAGCGGAGCAGCGCTTCCAGACTAATGACTCGGCCTTTTGAGGTATCAAAGAGAGGCTGGAAGTAGGGAATAAACTGGCGGTTGTCCAGCGCCTCACGCAATTCGCTCTCCAGTTGTTTCCTGATCAGGATCTTGTTTTGCATGGACTCTTCAAAGAAGCAGAAACGGGTGCCGCCTTCGGATTTTGCCTGATACATTGCCAGATCAGCGTGCGTCAGGATTTCTTCGGTGTTTGTATCCTCGCCGATAAAGGTGGCGATGCCGATACTGGTATAAATGCGCATTTCATGACCGCCCAGGCTGACAGCGGTTTCCAGTTGCTCAAGAATCTGCTGTGCCAGAATTGCGGCATCGTCCGGCGCGGAAAGGTCTGTCATGATAACGGCGAACTCATCGCCGCCAAGGCGGGCCACGGTGTCGGTTTTGCGTGCGCGCTGGCGCAACACCTGGGCAATGTGTACCAGGAGTGCGTCGCCAACCGTATGGCCCAGCGTATCGTTGACATACTTGAAGCGGTCAAGGTCAAAGAAGAGTAGTGCGCCGGCTCGCCGGGAACGACTTGCGTGATATATGGCTTTCTGGAGGCGCTCATGGAAGAGCATCCGGTTGGCAAGGCCTGTGAGCGGGTCGTGACCTGCCAGATGCTGGGACTTGGCTTCGGCCGCACGTCTGATTTCGATTTCATCGCGTAGCAGGCCGTTGATTTCAGAGAGTTCCTTTGTACGCTCGGCAATACGGGTCTCCAGATTGTTCTTGATTTCACGCAGTTCGTTTTCTTTCTGCGAACGGATATCCACTTCCTCCCGGAGACGGAGGAGGTTTTCGTTGAGCGTATCAGCCAGTTCATTGAAAGACAGGGCCAAATGGCTGATTTCGTTTTTTTCTTTTGGCTCAAAGCGGAATGCGCGTTCGCCAAGGCGAAAGCGGTTGAATCCGGTATTAAGCCATTTAATGCGGTTAGAGAGATATGACGCCATCCAGATTGCTATGATGATAACAATAATAACCATGACCAGCGTTGAAATGGCAAGGCTGTATGCCGTCCGGGTTGTATTGTCCTCTACCGTTTTTGTCGCGCGCTCCCCAAGCTCCTTCATGGCGTTATTCGCCTTGGCGACAACCAGATCGAGCCGCGCTTTTGACTCATTGGCGGCTCTGTGGAAGTCACCCACATTGGCGCCGATAGTCACGATGCCGAATCCCCGCTTGTTGCCGGCTACCTCCGGATTGTATTGGCCGGTGTAATACGGGATGGCGGCTGTAGTCGTCAGTTTCCACAGACCGCTCCAAAGGATCAGGAAGGAACCGGAACCGCCATTGTTGGCAAGGTTATACCAGCCGGTGCATTGGGGGGCAAAGTTGAGATAGCGGCAATCCAGGCCGACATTGCCGTTATCCGTCAACTCCTTGTACGGCTTTTTGCTTTGCAGTTGCTCTACAAAGGTTGGTGCGGTCTTGATAAATTCCTTGTAGGGCAGACCGCTTTGTTTCCATGCTTTGTAAACACTTTCTTCCAGCCAGGGGACAACGGGATCACCGGTTTTGGGATCATAACCGGTGAT
>JAISIS010000147.1 GCA_031261905.1 Burkholderiaceae bacterium | reverse complement strand
TGTGGAGAAAGCCATGACCTTTTTCCTGCGAAAGACGCCCAAACGTACATGATCGTACCTGATGGAAATATCCTGTATATATAATGGCGAAATGCGGTTTCCTTTCATCAACCCCGATACTCCCGATACTGAAACACCATGAATACTTCAGCACAAAGCCCTTCGGATTCCTCCATCACCCTGCTGGTGGACAACTTTGCCCTGGATAACCTGGAAAGCGTACCTGGCCTTGCCGCCAGGATCAAAATCGGCGACAGGCATATCCTGTTTGATACCGGGCAACAAGGCGTAATCTTCCGCAACGCCGGGAAACTGGGGATTGACCTGACTAAAGCCGAGGCGCTGGTACTGAGCCACGGCCATGATGACCATACGGACAACCTGCCCGACTTTTACGCGATGGCTCCGGAAACGCCCATGTATTCCGGCCCCAACGCCCACATCCACCGCTTCTGTTGCCGGCCTGACGAGAAACCCTTTGATATGTCGCCGCCGCCCGCCTCAATCCGGACCTTTGCGGAACTCCGCAGTAAAGGCCTGATTAACGAGTTGCGCGAACCGCATTATTTCATGCCCGGCGTGGCGGCTACTGGCCCTGTCCCCCGCCTTACCAGTTTTGAAGATACCGGGGACGCCCTTTTCAAGGACATAGAAGGCAAGGAAGTTGACCCGGTTGAAGACGACCAGTCCATGTGGTTTGAAACAGATAAAGGGCTGGTCATCCTGCTGGGATGCTGCCATTCGGGCATCGTAAACACCGTAAACTATGCAAGGAAGATAAGCGGCATGGACAAGGTGCGCGGGGTCATTGGCGGTATGCACCTGCTGCGCGCCCAGCCGGAACGCATGAGGGAAACCTTAAAAGCCATGGCGGAATGGGATATGGAATTTATTATCCCCTGCCACTGCACGGGCGAAAACGCCAAGCAGGCGATACTGCAACACCTGGGGAGTGATATTGTCACGATGGGCGCGGCAGGCACGGTGGTTGATCTGGGCAATATGACAAAGCCCTGATCCCTGATACACGGAAAGCCGGGACAAGCCCGGCTTTTTGCGTGGACAGCCTGCGCGTCAAACGCGTTATTGCGCGTTATCTTTCCTTGATGTGGTATTCGTCCCGGTCCTTGTCCTGCATGAAGATCTGGGCGTAATTCCTCGGATTAGCATCCTCATATTGTTGCTCGCCCCACTCGCGGCAGGCGTCACAACAGTAGCGCGGAAGCTGGACGGCAAAGATGTGCCCTTTCCGGCCGGTATCCGCGCTGGAATCCAGCGTAACGGCCCCGCCGCAGTCATCACACTGCCGCACCACTTCATTCAGGTTTTCCCGGATACGCGAGGTATCGTAGAAGATATTGACCGAGCGCTTGTGGAATGGTTTGTCAGGATAAACCTGGTAACGCAGGTCGCGGCGGTTTTCCCAGTTGTCCAGCGTGTACTCCTTCAGCTTGACCAGGAAATCCGTGATGTGCTTCGGCTGTACCTGCTTGCGCGCGTCATAATCCGGCTCGCGGATATTGCTGTAATCCATGCCCGCCATCGCCAGGATAATCCCGGTATTGATATAAGGCAGCGCGCTTTCGATGGAATACCCGCCTTCAAGCACGCACAGGTCAGGATTCAGGCGGTGATTCAGCACGGCATAACCCTGCGCCGTAAACTTCATGTTTGTGATCGGGTCGGAGTAATGGTTATCCTGCCCGGCTGAATTGATAATCAGGTCTGGCTTGAAATCATTCACGATCGGCATGATGATCTCATCCAGCACATACAGGAAGCCTTCCTCACAGGTTTCCGGAGGCATGGGCAGGTTAATCGTCATGCCAAAGGCGTTGGGGCCGCCCAGCTCATCCGGGAAACCGGAGCCGGGATACAGCGTACGGCCATCCTGGTGCATCGAGATGAAGAGGATATCCGGGTCATGCCAGAAGATATCCTGCGAGCCGTCGCCATGATGGCAGTCCGTATCCACAATAGCGATACGGCGCACGCCATATTTCTGGCGGATATATTCCACCATGATGGCTTCCATGTTGAGCGTACAGAATCCCCGGCTGCCGTGTACCACACGCATGGAGTGGTGGCCGCATGGGCGCACCAGCGCAAATGCGTTATCCACTTCCTTGTTCATCACCTTGTCAGCCGCCACCAGCGTGCCGCCAACGGCAATCAGGTGGGAGGCATGCACGATGGATTTGATATCCGGCACACAGAAATGCACCCGCTGTATATCCTGTTCCGTACAGAGTACCGGTTTGTATTCCTTGATATTGTCAAAATCCAGCAGGCCTTCCTCGAAAACCTGGTCCTGCGTATATAACAGCCGCTCCTCCCTTTCGGGGTGTGTCGGCGAGATGGCATAGTCAAATGCCGGGAAGAAAACAAGTCCTGTTGTCCTGGTCACGACAATCTCCTAGTTTGTTTCGTGTTTAATCAGGCCGGGTTTAACCTGCAACCTGACACGGATATTCTTGCCGGTCGTGGAGAAGCTCCTGACCACGTTGAAAGACTGGATATCAGCCACCTCGACAACAATGTCCTCCTCTTTCGCCCCTGCCGCCCGGGCGCGCTTGACGAGCAAATCCTTGCCCAGGTCAATCACATCCCTTTCCGTAAAGCTTGGCGGGATACGGCGCTTGACGCCCTCTTCCGCAATGGAAAGCGAGCCGTCTTCCGTATCGGCAACCAGGTTCAGTTCTACCGTTGTCCTCGCCATGGCCGCGCCGCTGGCGTTGATAACATCCGAATCCTGCGGAACAATCGTTGCATAGCCTGTCATGTTTTCCAGCGTCTTTCCCATGAAAGGCGCAGGCCCGCCAACAATAATCATTTCCACAGGACGGATCTTGCGGCCTTCCAGCAACTCGTGAATCGTATAAACCGGCTTGCCGTTAACCTCTTCCAGCATCTCCCGGATTTTTGCCGTGATCATCTCGCCGGCCAGATCCAGCACGGCGCGCGCGGTTTCTTCCGGCGTTTGCTTCAATTGCGTTGCCAGGCTTTCCATTGCCGCCCGCGCCCTGCCCTTGTCGCCAAAATCCGCCATGCCCAGCGTAATGGCCGCGTCAGATGGCGTCGGCACCGGGCCATCCAGCGCCATGGCGGAACCCAGGCGCTCCGGCCCCAGCAAGAGCTTGCCATCCACCACACGCACATGGCTGTCACCGCCAACACCGATGGATTGCGTCAGCAAGCCGCGCACAGCCGTCTTGTGGTTTTCAATCTTTACGCCAAGCGGCTCCAGCAGCGGTACGCCATCCGCGAATAGCGCAATGTCAGTAGTGGTGCCGCCAATATCCACGGAAACCGAATCCTTCTCCAGCGAAACATAAGGCAGCACGCCCATGATGGTGGCCGCCGGGCCGGAAAGAATCGTCTGTACAGGCTGCTCCCGCGACTGGCCGTATTCAATGGTCCCGCCATCCGCTTTAAGGATGTAAAGCGGAACCTTGACGCCCAGCTCATCCATATAGGCCTGAAGCTGCCCCACCAGGCCGGAATGCAGGCTCCACACCGCTTCATTAAGGTAGGAAGTGGCGATGCGCCTGGGGAAATTGAGCGAACCGGAAAGCTGGTGGCTGACCGAAACATGCTTTGCCTTCTTCGAGAAGACAGCTTCCGCAGCCTGTTCATGGGCCGGGTTGCGCGTGGCAAATTTGCCGACAATCGCAAAGTGGTCCACTTTCTTTTGCTCAAACATATGCTGCACTTCTTCCAGCTCTGCCTTGTTTGGCGATTCGGCTTCCATGCCGCGATGGTTCATATAACCGGCCACCAGGCGGGATTTGTCAGCCAGCGGCAAATCCTGCGGGGAAACGCCGGGGCCATTCATGACAATCACGCCAACCTCGTCAAGCTGGCTCTGTACAACCGCATTCGTGGAGATGGTGGTGGAAAGGACAATCCGCTGGAGTTTTTTGATATCTTCCTTTTCAGCCACGCCAGCCGTTGCCATCAGGACGGATTTCAGGATATTTGCCTTGTCGGTCAGTACCTTGGATTTCCGGATAATCTGCCGGTTCTTCATCAGGACCGAATCAGTATGTGTGCCGCCTACGTCAATGCCGAGAATCATGATGCTCTCCTTCGCGCTGCGCAAGGCACGGTATGGGAATATAAGAAAGTAGCCATATCGTCTTTAGTAGAAAGTGTACTGCGTATGGATCGGGACAATACAACCGGCACAAAACACCATGCCGGCGAAGTGACTTGAGGCCATTAATATCAAGGCCATCCAATAATTGTACCATCCGGCAACCCAAAGCCGGACGATTTTGCCAAAGAAGATTTGACCTGGCCGGATTTTACGGCGCCCGTTCAAGAACAGCGGCAAAGAACCCGTCTGTCTGATGCAGGTGAGGCAGGAGCCGGAGATAATCATCCATATCAAGATCCAGCTTTTGTTCCGCCAGCACCGTTTTCATAGGGCGAAGCGTGAAATCCTGGTGTTTTGAGAGGAAATCCCGGACAACCGCCTCGTTTTCCGCTTCAAGCAGGCTGCAAGTGGCATAAACCAGCCTGCCGCCTGGCTTTACCAGCCGTGCTGCCGAATCCAGGATGGCCGCCTGCTTTTCTGTCAGCTCGGCCAGCCCTTCCGTGCTCTGCCGCCACTTGATATCAGGATTGCGCCTTAAAGTACCCAGGCCGCTGCACGGGGCATCCACCAGCACGCGATCCACCTTGCCCGCCAGCCGCTTTACCCTTGCATCCCGCTCATGCGCGATATGGACAGGATGCACATTGGAAAGGCCGCTCTTCGCCAGGCGCGGCTTCATCTTGGCCAGCCGCTTGTCGGAAACATCAAAGGCATAGAGCCTGCCTGTATTGCGCATTTCCGCACCCAGCGCAAGGGTCTTGCC
>JAISIS010000146.1 GCA_031261905.1 Burkholderiaceae bacterium | reverse complement strand
ATATACAGGAGTAAAAGTCGTCGCATGGTTAGTCTGATCGCGTAGCTAGGGTGTGCACGTCAGTTCCGGTAGGGGCTGGGGCGCTGGCGGAAGATGGTCCTTGAGCACGGATGGTGGGGGTGTGCATTGCTGATATATGCAAGTGGTTTGTGCCTGATGAGCAAGGACCGGCGAAAATAACAATGAAGGAGAGTGTGCGCCAGATCGCTATCCAACCGGAAAAAATGGAGCGCGGCTGTTTTATCTGGTGCAATGTGGCATACAATATTCTTTTTCGTCGTATCAAATCAGAAAAAAGGATGACGGATTATGGAAAAAGCGCTCAAACCCTTACGTGACAAGATTGACGCGATTGACGCGCAATTACTTGATCTTTTGAACCAGCGAGCCAAACTGGCGCAGGATGTGGGAAAGGTAAAAGCCGACAAGGATTTGCCGGTTTTCCGGCCTGAACGGGAAGCACAGATATTAAGGGCGCTGGCCGAGCGGAACAAGGGGCCGATGGCGACCGAAGACATGCAGACGATTTACCGCGAGGTCATGTCCGCCTGCCGCGCGCTTGAACGTAAAGTCAGCGTAGCCTATCTGGGCCCGGCGGGGACGTATTCCGAGCAGGCGGCTTACGAATACTTCGGCAGCGCGATTGATGTGCTTCCCTGTAACACGATTGACGGGGTTTTCCGCGCGGCAGAGGCAGGCACCTCCGATTTTGGCATCGTGCCGATAGAAAATTCAACGGAAGGCGCGATTAACCGTACTCTGGATCTGCTGATGCAGACGCCGCTGACGCTCAGTGGTGAGATGTCATTGCCGGTTAATCACAACCTGATGACGCTGACCGGCAAGATGGACGGGGTGCATACCATCTGCGCACATTCCCAGGCGCTGGCGCAATGCCAAGCATGGCTGAACCAGCATTATCCCCATATTCTGCGTCATGCGGTTTCCTCCAATGGAGAGGCGGCGCTTATGGCAAGCAAGGATATGGAAACAGCCGCAATCGGAGGTGATCTGGCCGGAAAACGGTATGGCCTGCAAGTTGTCAGCGCACATATCCAGGACGATCCCCAGAACCGGACGCGCTTTGCCATTATTGGTCAACAGAAAACAGAGCCCAGTGGCAAGGATCAAACATCGCTGGTTCTTTCTGTGCAGAACAAGGCGGGCGCGGTTTACCGTTTGCTGGAGCCGCTCGACAAATATGGTGTTTCCATGACCCGCTTTGAGTCGCGTCCCGCGCGTACCGGCGGCTGGGAATATTATTTCTTTGTTGACCTTCTGGGCCACATGGACGATCAGGTAATGTCCACGGCGCTGGCGGAGTTGCGGGATCGTTCCGCTTACTTCAAGGTGCTGGGTTCTTATCCTTTGAGCGTGTAATCCTTGTCAACCCGATAACCGGAAATCAGAGCATGACATCAAATGTGTTCGGGCCGGAGTATGTCCGCGCCATTGCACCCTACCAGGCAGGAAAACCCATTTCCGAGGTCGCGCGTGAGTTTGGCCTGGATGAGGCGAGCATTATCAAGCTGGCATCCAATGAAAACCCGCTGGGTATGCCGGACTCCGCCAGAAAAGCGATGGTGGACGCCATGCCGGAAAGCGGGCGTTATCCGGATTCCAACGGCTTTGAACTGAAGGCGGCGCTTGCCAGGCGCTATGATGTGCCGGAAGACTGGATTACGCTGGGTAACGGCAGTAATGATGTACTGGAACTGGCGGCGCACGCGCTGGTGCGCCCGGGTGAGGCGGTAATATACTCGCAGTATTCTTTTGCGGTGTATCCGCTGGCGACCCAGGCGGTAGGCGGCAGGGGCATCAATGTCCCGGCAAGAAATTTCGGACATGATCTGGATGCCATGCTGAAGGCGGTTACACCGGATACCCGGCTGGTTTTTATCGCCAATCCGAATAATCCGACAGGCACTTTACTGCCCGCCGCCGGGATTGAGGCATTTCTGGATGCCATGCCGGAGCGCGTTGTGGTAGTGCTTGACGAGGCGTACAACGAATATTTGCATCCTCTCATGCAATATGAGTCCGCTCGGTGGGTGAGAAAATATCCCAATTTGCTGATTTCCCGCACCTTTTCAAAAGCCTATGGCCTGGCGGGATTGCGAGTCGGCTTTGGCATTGCACAGCAGGAAATTACCGGCTTGCTTAATCGGGTCAGGCAACCGTTTAACGTGAATTCGCTGGCGCAGGCGGCTGCCATAGCAGCGCTGAATGACCAGCCCTTTCTTGAAAAAAGCGCAAAACTGAATGCGGATGGTTATCGTCAACTGACGGAGGCGTTTGACCGTATGCGTCTGGAATACGTCCCCTCTTTCGGTAATTTTATATTGGTGCGGGTAGGCAATGATGATGAAGCTGGCGCACGGGTTAATCTGGCCCTGCTGAAGAAGGGTATTATCGTCAGGCCGGTTGGCGGATATGGCTTGTCCCGCTGGTTGCGCGTGACAATCGGGCTGCCCGATGAGAATGCGGCTTTTGTCAGAGCGCTCGGAGAGGCGTTGGCCTGATCCCCTGAAACAGAGCGAAGCGACAGTGTTTCATCATATTCTTATTATTGGTGTTGGATTAATTGGCGGTTCGCTTTCGCTTGCGCTGAGAAAGTCCGGCTTTTCCGGAAAAATTACGGGTATTGACCGCGATAGCGACGTCTTGCTTCGCGCCAGGCAATTGGGCCTGATTGACGAGGCGGAATCCTCCATTGCCGAGGCGATGAAATCCGCGGATCTGGTACTGGTCGCCGTGCCGGTGGCACAGACAGGAGCGGTATTTGCCGCCATCCAGCCCTACTTGCGTGAAAACGTGCTGCTGACTGATGTCGGCAGCACCAAATCGGATGTGGTGGCGGCAGCCTATCGGGAACTGGGTGATCAGATCGCTTGCTTCATTCCGGCCCATCCCATTGCAGGACGGGAACGCAATGGCCCGGATGCGGCGGTGGATGATTTGTTTGCCGGAAAAAAACTGGTGATTACGCCTTTGCCGGAAAACGCCGGGAAAGATGTTGAGAAAGTGGCTGATCTGTGGATGCAATGCCAGGCCATTATTCATTTCCTGACGCCCGAGGCGCACGACAATATATTTGCCGCAGTCAGCCATTTGCCGCATCTGTTGTCTTACGCGCTGGTTGACCAGGTGGCGCGCCACACCAATGCCGATCTCATGTTCCAGTATGCGGCCAGCGGGTTTCGGGATTTCACGCGTATTGCGGCGTCATCGCCGGAAATGTGGCGCGATATTTCAATGGCAAACCGGGATCAGCTTTTGCATGAACTGAACAGCTATATGGCCGGACTGGAGCGATTGCGCGATATGCTGGCATCAGGCGACGCAGTCGGCATTGAAGCAGTATATGCCAATGCGCAGCAGGCCAGGCTTGACTGGACCAACACTATTGAAGCGGCGGAAAAACAGGAAGAGGCTACATGAAATACCCGCGATATATTGATTTGCCGCCCGCCTTCATGGCGCAGGGAACCATACGTTTGCCGGGTTCCAAGAGCATTTCCAACCGTACCCTGCTGCTGGCGGCGCTGGCAGAAGGAAAAACAGAAATCAGGGATTTGCTCTCATCCGATGATACGCTGGTCATGCTGGAAGCCTTGCGTCAGCTTGGCGTGCAATGGAAACAGCATGGAGTATCACGGGAATATGAAGTAGAAGGCGCACGGGGCGTTTTGCCGAACAATCGCGCCGAACTTTTTATGGGCAATGCCGGAACCGCCATTCGTCCTTTGACAGCGGCGCTGGCGGCGCTGGGCGGGGATTTTACGCTCAGAGGGGTGCCGCGTATGCACGAGCGGCCTATTGGCGATCTGGTGGATGCGCTCAATGCGGCCGGCGCGCGGATTGAATATACCGGCGAGCCGGGGTATCCCCCGCTACACATCCGCCAGAGCCATATGCATGCGCATGAATTGCGCGTAAAGGGCAATGTGTCCAGCCAGTTTCTGACGGCGCTTCTCATGGCGGCTCCCCTGATGGCGCGCAAGCACGATGTTACGATCCATGTCATTGACGAACTGATTTCAAAACCGTATATCGAAATTACGCTCAATATGATGCGCCTGTTCGGAGTTGAAATTGAGCAGGATGGCTGGCGGTCCTTTACGCTCAGAAAAGGGCAGGTTTACCGCAGTCCGGGCGTGGTGCATGTGGAAGGAGATGCCTCTTCCGCATCATACTTCCTTGCCGCGGGTGCGATTGCGCAGGGGCCGGTACGGGTAGAAGGCATAGGCCGCGCCAGTATTCAGGGAGACGTCCGTTTTGCGGAAACGCTCAGACAAATGGGCGCCGATGTCGCTTATGGCGATAACTGGATAGAAGCCCGTTCCAATGGCGTTCTCCGTGCGATTGATGACGATTTCAACCTGATTCCGGATGCCGCGATGACGGTTGCCATGCTGGCGTTGCACGCCGAGGGAATCAGTACCCTGCGCAATATCGGCAGTTGGCGGGTAAAGGAAACCGACAGGATTGCCGCAATGGCGACAGAATTGCGCAAACTTGGCGCAACCGTTGAAGAAGGAGCGGACTGGCTGCGCATTACGCCGCCGGATGCCATACAGCCTGCCGTCATTGATACCTATGACGATCACCGTATGGCCATGTGTTTCTCGCTGGCCTCACTTGATGGCGCAAGACGCAAAGGCGCGCAAATCTGTATCAACGATCCCGGGGCTGTCGCCAAGACCTTCCCGGAGTATTTCCAGGCTTTTGCGCAAATCACGCACAGGCAGCCATCCTGATTTTTCTGTAAAATTATCTTGATTGCCCTGCAAGAAAAAATTTTTATGAATAGCTATTGACATGATATTTTAATAGTCTATATAATCTCGTTTCTGTGCTGTTGCTGACACAACGCTTGGTGGTGGTGCGGGGGGGTAGTAGGGATTTGTTTGGTCTTTAAAAATTGAGGCAGATGATAAGTGTGGGCGTTTGTCTGTGTTTGTGCAGATAGATGCTCATACGGAAAGCAGAAAGGTTTTGAGATATAGACCTTGTCAGTAACTGAGTGAGCGAAGTATTTAAGAAGTGAAGAGATTGAACTGAAGAGTTTGATCCTGGCTCAGATTGAACGCTGGCGGCATGCTTTACACATGCAAGTCGAACGGCAGCATGGGCTTCGGCCTGATGGCGAGTGGCGAACGGGTGAGTAACACATCGGAACATATCCAGGAGTGGGGGACAACCAGTCGAAAGATTGGCTAATACCGCATACGATCTGAGGATGAAAGAGGGGGACCTTCGGGCCTCTTGCTTTTGGTTTGGCCGATGGCTGATTAGCTAGTTGGTGGGGTAAAGGCCTACCAAGGCGACGATCAGTAGCTGGTCTGAGAGGACGATCAGCCACACTGGGACTGAGACACGGCCCAGACTCCTACGGGAGGCAGCAGTGGGGAATTTTGGACAATGGGGGCAACCCT
>JAISIS010000099.1 GCA_031261905.1 Burkholderiaceae bacterium | reverse complement strand
CGCGCTTTCCGCACTCTCTCCGCTTGATGGGCGTTATGTCAGTAAAACCGGTAATCTGCGCCCTATATTGTCCGAGGCCGGTTTTATGCGCTACCGGGTAAAGGTGGAAGTGGCCTGGTTGCAGGCGCTTTCGCAGGCCGGTTTTTCGGAAATCAAACCCTTTTCAGGCAATGCAAAAGCTTTTCTTGATGGCCTGGTTGACGGATTTTCCGTGCAGGATGCCGCACGAATCAAGGAAATCGAGGCCATTACCAACCACGATGTCAAGGCGGTTGAATATTGGCTGAAAGAATCGCTTGGACTGGCGCTGCCCCTGGAACTGGCGCAACTGAAACCGCGTGAAGTCAAGGTGGATGCGGCGGTAACGGCGGAATTGCGCGAGGCGGCGGAATTTATCCATTTTGCCTGCACTTCCGAGGATATTAACAACACTTCCCATGGCATGATGATCAAGGCGGCGCGGGACCAGGTTGTTTTGCCGGCGCTGGATGCCGTGATCGCGCGTTTGCGCGATCTTGCGCACCTGTATGCCGATGTGCCCATGCTTTCCCGCACCCACGGGCAAACCGCCAGCCCTACCACCCTGGGCAAGGAAATGGCCAATGTTGTTGCAAGATTACAACAGGCCAGAAAAAAAATTATTGAGGTGGAAATCCTGGGAAAAATGAATGGTGCGGTGGGCAACTACAATGCGCATTTTTCCGCATACCCTGATTTTAGCTGGGAAACCTTCTCAAAAGAGGTCGTGGAAAAACGCCTGGGGCTGACTTTCAGCCGTTATACCATCCAGATTGAACCGCATGATTACATTGCGGAACTGTTTGATGCTATTGCGCGAACCAACACTATTCTTATAGACTTGAGCAGAGATGTATGGAGTTACATTTCTCTGGGTTATTTCAGGCAGATAACGAGGCCCGGTGAAATTGGTTCCAGTACCATGCCGCACAAGGTCAATCCGATTGATTTTGAAAATTCGGAAGGCAATCTTGGGCTGGCGAATGCGTTGTTGCGGCACATGGCTGAAAAGCTGCCTATATCACGCTGGCAGCGTGATCTGACGGATTCGACAGTATTGCGCAATATAGGTATGGCGCTGGGATATGCGGTATTGGCGTATGACAGTTGTTTGCGAGGCTTGAACAAACTGGAGGTCAATGCGGAAAAAATTGCCGAAGATCTTCAGGACGCATGGGAAGTTCTGGCGGAGCCGGTACAAACAGTAATGCGTCGGTATGGCATTGAAAATCCATACGAACGGCTGAAAGAATTAACGCGTGGAAAAGGCATAACCCGGCAGGAGTTGCATGAATTCATCGCCGGGCTTGAGATGCCGGAGGCGGTAAAAAAGGATTTGATGGCAATGACGCCGGAGTCTTATACGGGTCTTGCAGCAAGATTGGCGAAACAGATTTAAGTTATTTGATTAACCTGGGGGATGGTAGATTATGAACTTTTTAAAACGCAGTTTTATCGCAGTGGTGGCAGGGCTGGCGTTTTTTGCCGTGCAAGGCACAAGCCATGCTGTTGATCTGAAGCCGGACAGCGCTTCTCTGGAAGTCGGTATGGGTGAGGATGACCTGTTTGTGACCAGGGCCGCTGTTCAGTGGGACTGGAACCAGAACTGGTTCAACTCAAATGGCACCAGTCTTGACGGCTACTTCGATTTCAATGTGGCCTGGTGGCATGCATCCGACTGGAACAGCAAGGATGACGACAGGGAAATCGGCGTGATCGGTTTCACTCCGGTGTTCCGTTTCATGAAAACGAACAAAAAAGGTCCCTATATCGAAGCCGGTATCGGTGTCAGTTACTTCACCAAGGTGTATAACAATGCCGGCAACAACATGGGGGTTCACTTCCAGTTTGCCGACCACGTTGGTGTCGGGTATGTGTTTGACAACAATCTGGATCTGGGCGTCAGGCTGCAGCATTATTCCAATGCCGGTCTCTCGGATCACAACAGCGGTGAGAATCTGGTCTTTGTAAGAGCGGCTTATCGCTGGTAATTTAAGTTTGCATTGCATTATCTACCATTTGTGACGAGCCAGGCTTGAGCAAGGAAACACTGCCGCAGATCTCATTTTTTGGGATCGGCCTTATGGGATTGCCGATGGCATCCCGGATCAGCCTGGCGGGCTACCCGCTGACAGCCTGGAACCGTACACGCGAAAAAGCAGAACCCTTGCTCCGGCTCGGAGCAAGGGTTTCTGATATGCCGGATGCGGCACGCTCAGCCGACATTGTTATTACCATGCTGGAGGCGGGACCGGTTGTCCTGCAGGTAATTACTTCCATTCTCCCTTTATTGCGGCCCGGGACGCTTGTTATTGACATGAGTTCCACCCGTCAATCCGAAGCCAGACAATTGCATGACCTGTTGCGGCGGCATAGCGTTTCCTTCCTTGATGCCCCTGTTTCAGGCGGCGTTCTGGGCGCTGAGGCCGGGACACTGGCCATCATGGCTGGCGGCAGCCAGGAAGATTTTGAACGGGCGGAGCCGGTATTGAGCGTCATGGGGCGCCCAACACGGGTAGGCCCGGCGGGTTGCGGGCAACTGGCCAAGCTGTGTAACCAGCTTATTGTGGGCGGAACCATCAGTATTGTTGCCGAAGCGCTTTTGCTGGCACAGGCGGGCGGCGCTGATCCCGCGGCCGTCAGAAACGCCATCAGAGGCGGGTTTGCCGAAAGCCGTATCCTGGAAGTGCATGGACAGCGCATGCTGGATCGCAACTTCATTCCGGGGGGGCAGATCAAGAGCCAAACCAAGGACCTGGACAATGTGCTTGCCGCAGCCGCTGACGCGGGTCTGCAACTGCCGGTGACATCGCTGGTAACCGACTTGTACCACAACATTCTGGATACCTTCAGCAATGCTGATCAGACGGCTGCCCTGCTGGCGCTTGAGCAACTCAATCCCGGCAAGCGCGTTGGCAACGCCAAAGACCAGTTCTGATCAAACAGATTACTCAGCCAAAAGAAAAAGCCCGGAAGCACAAGCTTCCGGGCTTTTTGCATGCAGAGTGCGCAGTGAAAAACCTACGCTGTTTGTGTGAGTAATTGTGCCGCTGCCTCATGATGTAAGGCATAGGCCTTGTGTGCGGCCGCTTCTGCGGCACCCGCTTTGACAGGATATCCCATCCTGGAGAGTACGGAACCCAGGGCTGAGAGGCACAGCATGACGCTTTCCTGCTGCGCGGTATAACCCATCAGGCCGAAGCGCCATACTTTACCCGCCAATGGTCCGAGACCCGCACCGATTTCCAGACTGAACTCATTCAGCAGTTCCCGTCTGACGGCGGCTTCGTCAATACCTTCCGGTACCACAATGGTACTCATCTCTGGCAGGCGGTTTG
>JAISIS010000057.1 GCA_031261905.1 Burkholderiaceae bacterium | reverse complement strand
TTTCCCAAAACGCATCTGATACTTCCCATGGCTTTGTGCTCATATGCTTTCCTCCCCCAAGGAAAAGCATATCAAACCATCATCACAAATGCAATTTTATTTATGGATAAGCTCTAAGTCCGCCACGTCGCCCTGATTTTTGGGCAGCGCTTTCTTTTTCTGGCGCGACATCACCAGTCGCTTGCTGTACAACAACGAAGGCAGTTTGATTAACATCCTTACGTTCTTTTTTGGGTATCTTGCTCATGAGACAAAATTATCACAATGCCGGACCCTATACACCAAACTGTAACAAAAACAGTTTTAAAGTAGACCACTACCCACGGTTCAGCGTCTGTCCTGTCTCGCCTTCCGCCTTGCGGCCAAAGGTCTGTTTACAGAGAAAAGATAGGGGCCGCCGGGATTCACGCGAATTTCCAGCCACTGGGAACCAGCGGCAACTACCCCCAGATTACCCTTCCAGGCAATCGCCCGGTTTGGCGATGAAGCCTCACTGTGAACAAGCAACACCTTGCCGGAAAAGGCAGTGGTGAGGCGAGTCAACAATTGCCTGATCTCCCGGAATCCGTCACGGGATGATGATTCCCTGGAAGCGTGATTGCCAAAAGGATTGCCATCGCAAAAAATAACGATGCCTCCAAGCCTGCTGCGCCGCGCCAGTGTAAAAACACGCAGCAGCCAATCGCGATTGGCGAGCTGTCTTTCCTCAAATTCGTTGTTCCCGCCCGCTTCGCTGAGGTAGTGGTTATTTCCGGCGGGAAGATGCAGGGTGGCGAAAAGCGTATCGTTGTATTGCCAGTAAATGTTTTCGGAAAAATCGCTGTAGCGGGAACTGGATGACTGACGCACCAGAGGCAGGCTGACCATACCAAATGAAGCGTCGCCGTCAAACAGCATCTCCCGCAGGCGTTGCAGGCGCTCGCGCCGGATATCCTGCCCTTCTTCATTTTTACAGCCGATCCAGTCATTGCCCGCCATTGAAAGAAAAAGCGGTTTATCGGACTCTTCCAGCAGGCTTTTCCGTTCACTGTACAAGGCGTCCGCACAGGACTCGTCCTTCGCGCGGACACCATTGACCACAACAAAAGCCAGTTGTCCCGGACGGATACGGTCAATGGCGGCCTGCAGGCGCATATCTTTTGGCAATTCGGGAAAATCCATCACGCCAAATGCAAAAGCGCGCGCGCCATCCGCCGCGCCTGCATAAAACGGCAGAAGGACAGCGAAACACAGCAATATCAACAACAGTCGTTTCTTCATGGGCTTCACGGTGAAACGATAGGTTCAGGACAGCCTACTCCCGTTTGTTTGCATCGGACAATTGCTGTTTCAGGGAATACAGCATATTCAATGCCTCGCGCGGCGAAAGAGAATCCATATCCAGCACTTTCAGATGCTCCGCGACTTCCTCAGCGATCGAAAGGGTGGCATCCTGCCCGGATATTTCTTCCTCAACAGCCGAGGGCGCAAACAGGCTCAACTGCGGCTGCCCCGGCATGAAATGTGATTCCAGTGTCGCCAGATGACGTTTCGCCAGACGAATAACCGCAGACGGAATACCGGCCAGTTGCGCCACCTGCAGACCGTAACTACGGGATGCGGGCCCTGGTTCAACCGTATGCAGGAAAACAATATTGTCCTTGTGCTCCACTGCGGACAGATGAACATTCTCGGCAGAGGAATGCGTTTCCGGCAATTGGGTCAGTTCAAAGTAATGCGTGGCAAACAATGTAAAACTGCGGCTGGTTTCAATCAAGTGGCGCGCGATGGCCCAGGCAAGCGCCAGGCCGTCAAAGGTGGAAGTGCCGCGCCCGACCTCATCCATCAGCACCAGCGACTGGTCGGTGGCGCTGTTCAGGATAGTGGCGGATTCTGTCATCTCCACCATGAAAGTGGAACGGCCGCCAGCCAGATCGTCCGCCGCGCCAATGCGGGTAAATATCCGGTCAATCGGGCCGATGACGGCACTCTCGACCGGGACGAAGCTGCCCATCCAGGCCAGGAGCACAATCAGGGCCGTCTGGCGCATATAGGTGGATTTACCGCCCATGTTCGGGCCGGTAATGAGCAGAAAGCGTTGTGCGTCCGAAAGCATGCAGTCATTGGCGATAAAGCGCTCAATGCGGGTTTCCACCACGGCATGGCGTCCCTGGATTATATCAATACCCGGCTCGTCCACCAGGCGTGGAACGCGCCAGTTGTTCTGTCTGGCGTGTACCGCCAGCGCCGCCAGGGTATCCAGTTGCGCCGCTTCCCGCGCAATGCGTTGCAAGGAGCCAATATAAACCACCAGATCCGTCAGCAGCCGGTCATACAGGTTCTTTTCCAGCGCCAGCGCCCTTTCACGCGCGGAGAGCACCTTGTCTTCGAAGGTTTTCAGTTCCGGCGTGATATAACGTTCGACATTCTTGAGGGTCTGGCGGCGACGGTAATGATCCGGCACCCTGGCGCTTTGCCCGTGCGTCACTTCAATGTAAAAGCCATGCACCCGGTTATATTCCACACGCAGATTGGCAATACCGGTACTTTCACGTTCGCGTGCTTCCAGATCAATGAGAAATTGCCCGGCATTCTCGGCCAGTTCGCGCAATTCATCCAGTTCGGCACTAAAACCGTGCATGATCACACCGCCATCACGGATTTGCGCGGCAGGCTCGGGCGCAATGGCGCGTTCCAGCAAATCGAGGCACTCTGCCGGTGTCGCCAGGGCATCGTGGATAGCCAGCAAGAGCGGCGCACCATCCTGCATGGCGCACTGCGCAAGGTAGGAGCGCAACTGCGGCAATTGCCGCAAGCCATCGCGCAATGCGGCAAGATCACGGGGACGAGCGGAAAACAGCGCGATGCGCGCGGCTATACGTTCTATATCCGGGAAACGGGAAAACGCGCCGCGAAGCCCGTCTGTCACGCTGGCCTCCAGAAGCGCCGAGATGGCGGCGTGGCGCGAGCGGGCTACCGCAGGATCGCGGCTGGCATGGTGCAGCCAGTACCGGAGTGTGCGCGAACCCATCGCCGTACAGCACTGGTCAAGTTGTGAAAACAGGGTGGGCGAAGCCGCGCCGTTTTCGCTGGCGCGGATAGGTTCGGTCAGTTCCAGGTTGCGCCGTGTAGCGGCATCCATGCCGATAAAATCACTTTCGGTTTCAACGATAAGCTGTTTAACATGACCCAGGCCCTGCGACTGGGTGGAGGCGGCATAGCGCAGCAAGGCGCCTGCGGCGCCCGGTGCGGCAGTCAGCCCTCCCGCGCCGAATCCCTCAAGGCTTGAGGCACCCATCTGCACCAGCAGCGACTTTTGTCCGCTGTCGGTATCAAAATGCCAATCCGGCACCGTGACGATACTGGCGGAAACCGTATCCGGCAACAGGTCTTCCATCCCTTCGGCCAACAGGATTTCAGCTGCGTCAATGCGCTCAATTTCCTGCAGAAGCCGCGCGGACACGTCTTTTTCCTGCGGCCTGATTTCCAGCATCCGGATCACCCAGCCGGAAAGGGAAAGCCAGGCCAGGCCAATGGTTGCGCCTTTGCGTACGCGGATGACAGAAATCGCCAGCAGGGGACGATCCGCCTTCTCCGGCAAAAGGCTCGCATCCGTCAGTGTGCCGGGGGTCACGATGCGGGTTACCTTGCGTTCCACAGGCCCCTTGCTGGTGGCTGGATCGCCAACCTGCTCGCAAATGGCGACCGATTCTCCAATAGCTACCAGCCGGGCAAGGTATTGTTCGAGCGCGTGAAAAGGCACACCGGCCATGCTGATGGGCTTGCCGCCGGATGAACCTCGCTGGGTCAGCGTAATGCCCAGCAGGCGGGTGGCGCGAACCGCGTCATCATGAAACAACTCATAAAAATCACCCATGCGGTAAAACAGCAGCTTGTCGGCGTGCTCCGATTTGATACGCAGATATTGCTGCATCATGGGCGTATGGGTTGCCTGCTCGGATGATGCGGTCGCCATGGGTGATAAATGCCGTAAGGTTGTGGGCCGGATTAAACGCTCATTGTAATGCCTGCCGCGAGAACAAAAAAGGGCGTCCGGTAAAAGACGCCCTTTCCTTGCCTGAAAAATAACGCAAAAGCCCGGCAAAAACCGGGCTTTTGTGCAACTGGCGGATCAGTTCTTTGTCTGGTCCACAAGCCTGTTCTGGGTAATCCAGGGCATCATGCCGCGAAGCCGCGCGCCAACCACTTCGATCTGGTGTTCGGCGTTAAGACGGCGACGCGAAATAAGTACCGGCGCGCCAGCCTGGCTTTCCAGAATGAAATTCTTGGCATACTCACCGGTCTGGATATTCTTCAGACATTCGCGCATGGCCTTGCGGGTCTCGTCAGTAATGACTTTCGGCCCGGTCACGTATTCGCCATATTCCGCGTT
>JAISIS010000044.1 GCA_031261905.1 Burkholderiaceae bacterium | reverse complement strand
CCGACCACGTTCGGGTCAAGCTGGCGGGATGTGGAATCCAGCGGATCCACTGCCGGGTAAATACCCAGAGAAGCAATGTCACGCGACAAAACCACGGTGGAATCAAGGTGGGCAAAGGTGGTTGCCGGAGACGGGTCGGTAAGGTCGTCCGCGGGAACGTAAACGGCCTGGATGGAGGTAATGGAACCTGTCCGGGTGGAGGTAATGCGTTCCTGCAGTTTACCCATTTCCTCGGCCAGCGTCGGCTGGTAGCCCACGGCTGAAGGCATGCGGCCCAGCAGCGCGGAAACTTCCACACCCGCCAGGGTAAAGCGGTAAATGTTGTCCACGAAGAAGAGTACGTCCATGCCCTGATCACGGAAACTTTCCGCAATGGTCAGGCCGGTCAGCGCAACGCGCAGGCGGTTGCCCGGCGGCTCGTTCATCTGCCCATACACCATGGCGACCTTGTCCACCACGTTGGATTCGGTCATTTCGTGGTAGAAGTCGTTGCCTTCACGGGTACGCTCACCCACACCGGCAAATACGGAAAGACCGGAGTGCTGTTTGGCGATGTTGTTGATCAGTTCCATCATGTTCACGGTCTTGCCCACACCGGCGCCGCCGAAAAGGCCAACCTTGCCGCCCTTGGCAAATGGGCAGACCAGATCAATCACCTTGATGCCGGTTTCAAGCAGTTCCTGGGAAGGCGAAAGCTCTTCGTAGGTGGGCGCCTTGCGGTGAATTGAGGCGCGCTCTTCCGTCTGCACGGGACCAGCCTCGTCAACCGGGCGGCCCAGCACGTCCAGAATGCGGCCAAGCGTCGCCTGACCAACCGGCACCATAATGGGATTGCCGGTATTTTTGATCATCATGCCGCGGCGCAGGCCGTCCGATGAACCCATCGCAATTGTCCGGACAATGCCATCACCCAACTGCTGCTGGACTTCCAGCGTCAGATCGGACCCTTCCATAACCAAGGCATCATAAATTTTGGGCATGTGTTCCCGCGGGAATTCCACGTCCACCACAGCACCGATGCACTGAACGATTTTGCCATCCGCCATTTTTCGTTCCTTCAATGATAAGTAATTCGTTTAAGCAAATTCTGGTTGTTAAATATCGTTAAACCGCCGCCGCGCCGGCCACAATCTCGGTCAGCTCGGTTGTAATGGCCGCCTGACGGGTCTTGTTGTACATCAGCGTCAGCTCGGAAATCACATTGCCGGCGTTGTCGCTGGCTGATTGCATGGCAACCATACGCGCCGATTGCTCGGATGCGATGTTTTCCGCAACGGACTGATAAATCAGCGCTTCGACATAGCGCACCAAAAGCGTGTCAATAACGGTGGGAGCATCCGGCTCATAGATGTATTCCCACGCATGGCGCTTGTTGCCGGTTGAGAGCGTACCGCTGGGAAGCGGCAGCAATTGTTCAACAACAGGCTCCTGTTTCATTGTATTGACAAACTTGTTGTAGCACAGGTAAATCGCATCCAGGTTTTCAGCCTGGTATTCATCCAGCAGCACCTTGACCGGGCCAATCAGGCGATCCAGGCGCGGCGTGTCGCCCAACTGTACGACATGGGAAAGAATAGTCGCGCCGACACGGTTCAAAAAACCAAGCCCCTTGTTGCCGATCGCTACGGTGACAATGGATTTACCGTCCTGTTCTTCCTCGCGCATCCGGTTGGTCGCCACCCGCAGGATGTTGGCGTTCAGTCCGCCGCACAACCCCTTGTCTGTCGTCACCACAACAAAGCCGACGCGCTTTGCGTTGTCCCTGTGCAGTGTAAAGGGATGAACATACTCCGGGTTGGCCTCCGCCATATGGGCCGCAATGCTGCGGACAATGTCGCTGTATGGCCTGGAAGCGCGCATCCTGTCCTGCGCCTTGCGCATTTTGGATGCAGCCACCATTTGCATCGCTTTGGTGATCTTCCTCGTGTTTTCAACACTCTTGATATGACCACGTATTTCTTTACTTGATGCCATCAGGCGTACTCCTTGTTGCGTTGGGCGCCGCCATTACTCTTCGGCAGCCATGACAAAACCGCTGCCCTGCTTGTATTCCGTGATAGCCGCCGAAAGCGTGTTCAGGTCTTCCTTTTCAAGGCGCTTGCTGTCCTCGATCCTTTTCAGCAGATCAGAGTGGTTGGTGCGCATGTAGGTATGCAGCCCGGCCTCGAAGGGAAGCACGTTTTTGACTTCAATGTCATCCAGGAAGCCGGAGTTCACCATATACAGGGAAACCGACATCAGGGAAATCGGCAACGGCGAATACTGCGGCTGTTTCAGCAGTTCGGTCACGCGCGCGCCACGGTCAAGCTGGCGGCGGGTCGCTTCATCCAGATCGGAAGCAAACTGCGAGAAGGCCGCCAGTTCGCGGTACTGCGCCAGGTCGGTACGGATACCGCCGGACTGGCTTTTCACCGCGTTGGTCTGGGCCGCGCCACCCACGCGGGAAACCGAAATACCAGCGTTAATGGCCGGACGGATACCCGAATTGAAGAGGGAGGTTTCCAGGAATATCTGACCATCGGTAATGGAAATCACATTGGTCGGCACGAAAGCGGAAACGTCGCCTGCCTGGGTTTCAATGATCGGCAGGGCGGTGAGCGAACCGGTCTGACCCTTGACTTCGCCATTGGTGAAGTGCTCGACATATTCGGCATTGACGCGCGCGCCGCGTTCCAGCAGGCGGGAGTGCAGGTAAAAGATGTCGCCCGGATAGGCTTCACGGCCCGGCGGACGACGCAGCAGAAGCGATACCTGGCGATAGGCGACGGCCTGTTTGGAAAGGTCGTCGTAAATAATCAGCGCATCACGGCCGCGGTCACGGAAAAACTCGCCCATGGTGCAACCCGCGTAGGGCGAAACATATTGCATCGCGGCGGATTCGGAAGCGGTGGCTGCAACAACAATGGTGTAATCCATCGCGCCATGGTCTTCCAGCGCGCGGACGGTATTCTTGACGGAAGAGGCTTTCTGACCAATGGCGACATAAATGCACACCATGTTCTGGCCCTTCTGGTTGATGATCGCGTCAATGGCCACCGCCGTTTTACCGGTCTGGCGGTCACCGATGATCAGTTCGCGCTGACCGCGGCCGATCGGCACCATGGAGTCAATCGCCTTGAGGCCGGTTTGCATGGGCTGCGAAACGGATTGGCGCGCAATAACGCCTGGCGCAATCTTTTCGATAGGCGCGGTAAGTTTGGCGTTGATCGGGCCTTTGCCGTCAATGGGCTGGCCGAGCGCGTCAACAACACGGCCAATCAGCTCATCGCCGATGGGCACTTCCAGAATACGACCGGTACACTTTACGGTATCGCCTTCCGAGATATGCTCGTATTCACCCAGAATAACCGCGCCAACCGAGTCACGCTCCAGGTTAAGCGCCAAGCCATACGTATTTCCGGGAAACTCCAGCATTTCACCCTGCATCGCATCGGACAGCCCGTGGATGCGGCAAATGCCGTCGGACACCGAGATAATCGTGCCCTGATTACGAATCTCAGCGGTATCGCTAAGTCCTTCGATCCGACTTTTTATCAATTCGCTGATTTCAGACGGGTTGAGTAACATACTAACTCCTAAAATGGTTCTCTCGGTTATGGTTCTCCCGGTTCTGATCGAAACCAAACCGGTTAATTATGAAACAAGCTTCTCCTGCATCCTTTGCAGCTTTGCGCGCACGGACAAGTCCATCACCTCATCGCCAACCGTCACGATGACGCCGCCAATGAGGGAGTTGTCCACCGATATCGCCGTGACGTTCAGCTTGCGCAAAAAGTGCTTCTCCAGCGTTTTCAGCAGATCTGCAAGCTGATCGTCAGCCATCGGAAAGGCGCTGATGACTGTCGCGTCAGCCGCGCCCTCGCTGGCGTTTTTCAACTCGCGAAACTGCTGACCGATTTCCGGCAGAATATTCACCCGGTCATTTTCAACCAGCACCTCGACAAAGTTCTTCAGCTCCTGGTTCCCTTCGGATTTCACAAGAGAAAGAAGCACATCCACAATTTGGCGCTTGTCCAGCCTGGGATTGGCAGCCATACCCTGGATATCGGAATTGGCGCCTATTGCCGCCAGTTCCGTCACAAGGGCGGCCCACCGCGACAAATCTTCTTTCCTTGCTACCCGGAAAAGCGCTTCAGCATACGGGCGCGCAATAGTGGCAAGTTCCATAATTTACAACTCGTCAGCCAGTTGTTTCAACAGAGCGGCATGAACGGAAGCATCCACTTCGCGCTTCAATATCTGCTCGGCCCCCTTGACGGCCAGCGCCGCCACATCATTTCGCAGGCTTTCACGCATACGCAAGACTTCCGCTTCCGCCTCCGCCTTTGCCTGGGCAATGATCTGGGCCGCCTGCGTTTCCGCTGATTGCCTGATATCGTCCGCCAGCTTGTTTGCCGCGCCTTCGGCTTCGGTCAGGCGTCGCTGCCCTTCCTCGCGGGCCTTGGCAAGCTCAACCTGGACATGCCGCTCAACAGCAACCATTTCCTGCTTGCTGCGATCAGCGGCAGCCAACCCGTCCGCTATCTTTTGCGCACGCTCGTCAATGGCTTTCATCAAAGGCGGCCAAACCACCTTTGCTGTAAAAACGGCAAGGATAATGAAAACCACGAATTGCGCGAATAAAGTCGCATTGAGATTCACGGTAAGTTCCTTTAAGAAATAATTAACACTTTATTTCCGGAAAAAGCCCGGGACTGTAGCGTTTGGATGATTAAGCACCGAAGGGGTTAACAAACGCAAACATCACGGCAACACCAACTGCGATCAGATACACCGCGTCAACCAGACCGGCAAGAATCAGCACGTTGGTTCTGAGCGGGTTCATCAGCTCCGGCTGACGAGCAGAGGATTCCAGATATTTGGCGCCCATAATGGAGATGCCAAAAGCTGCAGCGATTGCGCCCAGGCTGATGATCAAACCACAGGTCAGAGCAATTAAACCGATATTAGTCATGATATTTCCTTAATTGATGGTGAGTTGAAATAAAAAAGTAAGTCAGTAAAGAACGATGCCTTATGCAAAGCCCGGAAAGTTAGTGCCCTTCGTGCGCCAATCCGAGATAAACCAGTGTCAGCATCATGAAAATGAACGCCTGAAGGAAGACAATCAGGATATGGAAAATGGCCCATATGGTTCCAGCAATCACGTGCCCCAGAAAGAGCAGGGAGCCGCCAAGCGACAAGGCCGCATATGAACCCAGCATGGCGATCATCAGAAAAAGAAGCTCGCCCGCATACATATTCCCCCAGAGCCGCATTGCCAGCGACACCATTTTGGAAATGTATTCAATAAGATTCAGCACAAAATTGAAGGGCGCAAGGAAAGCCCCGAAAGGCGCACAGAACAATTCGTGCAAAAACCCGCCGAACCCCTTGACCTTGATGCCAAACCAGAACATCAGCACAACAACACCCATTGAAATGCCGATCGTGCCGTTCAGATCAGCCGTCGGCACTGCCCGATGATAATGAATATAGGCATCAAGCCCCGTCCAGTGAAAGAGCTGGGAAAAAAGATCAACCGGCAGGAAATCCATGCAATTCATGAGAGATATCCAGACAAACAGCGTCAGGGCCAACGGCGCAATAAAGCGACGATCACCATGAATCTGCGCCCTGGCCTGACCATCGGCCATCTCCACCAGGATCTCGACGATGGACTGCAAGCGCCCCGGCACACCGGAGGTCGCCTTGCGCGCCACCAGATACATCACCAGGCAACCGACAAGGCCGCAGACGACCGACCAGAATACGGTATCGAGATTGATAATGGAAAAATCAATAATCTTGTCCTGATGGGACGTACCAAGATTTTGAAGGTGATGTGAGACGTATTCTGCCAGAGAAGGCGACTGGTTCGCTGAGGAAGCCATAATCAATTCATGAATCTAAACAGTAATAAAATGTAACTCTTGAGCACGATGACAAAACTTACCAGAAATGCCAGCCAGTTTACGTCCTTGTACAACCAAAACACCGCAATCATGAGCACGACCGTCAAAACGATCTTTATCAGCTCCATGACAAAAAACACTGCCATTGAAGAACGGAACCCAACCCTGTCCCCAATGTGGAAACCTCCGGCAAAAACCATGTTCGGCAAAACACAGGTCATCCCAGCGAGGATGGACGACAAACCCGCGTCCTTCCCACCCAGCAAGGCGGCAACCAGCGCAACCACAACGGCAAGCGATAATTGCAAACAAATGATGCGCGCCCATTTCATCGTTCTGCCCGAACAGAACAAAAGGGAACCACACCATTCCGGACATTGTCAAAAGCCTGCATAAGACAATGTTTTCCCTTATATGCAAAATCAAACCACGAGATTATACGTGCCGTCATCAAGAGAAGTCAATGGAAATGAAACATTTTGAGGCACAAGACTTTCACAAATAAACTCTTGAAATTTGCACAAAATAACAACAAAAGGGCGATGAAGCGTCGCATTGGCGCAAAATACCGGAAGAATTGGGCATTATTGGCATTTCAGGGAATTTTGCTTTGGGAGATTTGTAACAATAATTCCGCTACCGGACGCTGCATGGCATCCAGCAACCAGGCGGGATAAACACCGATCCAGACCACGAAAACGGCCAGGATGCCCAGGATGAAAAATTCCCGGCGGCCAATATCGCGGAGGCTGGCGACATGCTCGCTCTCCACCGGGCCGAAGACTACGCGCTTGACCATCCATAACGAATAGGCCGCCCCAAGCACCAGAGCGGACGCGGTAAGCGCGCCCAGCCAGAAATGTGCCTTGACCATGCCGATAATCACCATGAATTCGCCGACAAATCCGGAAGTGCCCGGCAAGGCGCAGTTGGCGATGGCAAAGAGCACAAACAGCGCGGCAAAGCGCGGCATGGTGTTGACGACCCCGCCATAATCCGCGATCTGCCGGAAATGGGTTCGGTCATACAGTATACCGATACACAGGAAAAGCGCGGCGGAAACAAATCCGTGCGAGATCATCTGGACCAGCGCCCCTTCAATGGTAACCTGCTGGAACAGGAAAAAGCCCATCGTGACAAAGCCCATATGCACAATGGAGGAATAGGCCACCAGCTTTTTCATGTCCTTTTGCGCCATGGCGACAAAGCCGATATAGATAATGGCCACCAGGGAAAGGGCAATCATGTAGCCGGACAGGTAGCGGCAGGCGTCCGGCGTAACGGGAAGCATGAAGCGGATAAAACCGTATCCGCCCAGTTTCAGCATAATGGCCGCAAGCACCACAGAGCCTTCGGTCGGCGCTTCCACGTGCGCATCAGGCAGCCAGGTATGTACCGGCCACATCGGCAGCTTGACGCCGAAAGCCAGCAGAAAACCGAGAAACAGCGGTATCTGGATATTCAGGGGCAGCGGGAGCGCCTGCCAGGCAAAAATATCAAAGCCGCCCGTTTGAAGGTACAGGTAGATAATGGCTACCAGCATGAAGAGGGAGCCGAAGAAGGGGTACAGGAAAAATTTAAAGGCCGCCGTAATGCGCTTTTCACCGCCCCATACGCCGATGATGATGAACATCGGGATCAGGGTGGCCTCGAAAAGCGCGTAAAAGAGCAGGCCGTCCAGCGCGCAGAAGACGCCGCTCATCAGACCGGAAAGGATGGAAAATGCGCCCAGGTACTGGGCCAGATCGGGTTTATCCAGACCCCACGCGGACAATACCACGATGCACAGTATGAAGGCGGTCAGGATGACAAACCAGAGCGATATGCCGTCAACCCCCAGCGCGTAGGAAATGTTGAAGCGTTCTATCCAGCTTACCTTTTCCGTAAACTGCATACCGGATTTGCCGCTGTCAAAACCGGAAATCAGCAAGATGGAAAAAGCAAGGCCCAGGAGCGCACCGGTCATGGCAAGCCAGCGCGCCACGGCAGGGCTGCCGCGCCTTCCGGCCAGCAAAATAAGCAGGCCGAAAAAGACCGGGCACCAGATGATCAGGCTTAAAACAGGCAGGTTGACAGCGGGCATGTCAGTTTTTCATCCTGTTCCGAATATCATGCAAGGACATCAGCGGCAAAAGTAAAGCAGAAAACATAAAAGGCCGAATATCATAACGAACGCGTAATGGTACAGGCGTCCGGATTGTATGTGACGTATGATGCCAGAAAAACCGGCGATCAGTTTCGCGCTGCCGGTCACGATAAAGCCGTCCAGCAGGCGTATCTCCCCGATTTTCCAGAAACCTCTGCCCAGCGCGAGCGCCAGCCGCGTGATGATGCTTTCTCCGAAATTGCTGAAGCGCCCAAGCGCCAGCAGCCCTTTCGAGAACCAGGCGCCGCTTGTCAGCAGCTTCTGGATAATCGTCAGCAGATAGTACTGGTTAAGCAACAGCCGGTGCAACACGGGAAGGGCATTGGCCAGCCCTTTCGGCAGGCGGGGATCAACCAGATAAAACCAGGCGGCAATCCCCGCGCCCGCCAGCATCAGGAAGAACGGCAGGGAAAACAGGCCGTGCAGCGCCATGACAAATGATCCGGAAGCATACGCCGCCATTGGCTGCGCGATATGGCGCGCCGTATCGGTATAGAGCGAACCTGCCAGAAAATCCCCGAACAGCATCGGACCAACCAGCCAGCCGCCTATCAGGAAAGCGGGAATCGCCAGAAGCACCAGCGGAATGGTCATCACGCGAGGGGAGTTGTGCGGCTTTTCTCCCGGCGAGAGACCGACAGGCTCATCCGGCCCGGCTTCAGGCGCAAAAGCGGGTGTGGGGAGGTAGCGGCCAAAACGCTCCTTGCCGTGAAAAACCAGGAAGAACAGGCGGAAGGTGTAAAAGGCGGTCACGAAAAGCCCCAGGTATGCGACGACCAATGCCGCTCCGCTGCCGGGAAGTGTGCTGTTTTGCAGCGCCATGATGATGCCGTCTTTGGAGTAAAAGCCCGAAAAGAATGGGACGCCCGCCAGCGAAAGGGAAGCGACCAGCGCGGTAAGCCAGGTCACCGGCATATAACGCCGAAGCCCGCCCATATTCCGGATATCCTGATCGTGATTCATGCCCAGAATGACGACACCCGCCGCCAGGAAGAGCAGCGCCTTGAAAAAGGCGTGGGTCGTCAGGTGAAAGAGGGCGGCGGAATAAGCGGATGCGCCCAGCGCCAGCGTCATGTACCCCAGTTGGGAAATGGTGGAGTAGGCAATCACCTGCTTGATGTCGTTTTGCGTCATGGCGACCAGGCCCATGAAGAACGCCGTCAGCGCGCCAATGACCAGCATGAGGGACAGCACGGTATCCGACAGTTCAAACAGGGGGGACAGGCGCGCCACCATGAAAATGCCTGCCGTCACCATCGTGGCGGCATGAATAAGTGCGGATACCGGCGTGGGGCCTTCCATGGAGCCGGGCAGCCAGACATGCAGCGGAAACTGGGCCGATTTGCCCATCGCGCCTGCGAAAAGGCACAGGCAGGCTACAGTGATCAGATGCCAGTGCGTTCCCGGCAGCATCATGGCGGCCATCTCATGACGCGCGGCAAAAAGATCGGCAAAGCGGAATGATCCCGCTACCGAAAACAACAGGCCAATGCCCACGACAAACACCGCATCGCTGACGCGGTTTATCAGAAAAGCGCGTGTGCTCGCGGTAACGGCTGCCGGGCGGTCATACCAGAATCCGATCAGCAGGTAAGAGGCCAGGCCAACGGCTTCCCACCCGAAGAAAAGCTGGACAAGGTTGTCGGCCATAACCAGCATAAGCATGGCAAAAGTAAAGA
>JAISIS010000095.1 GCA_031261905.1 Burkholderiaceae bacterium | reverse complement strand
CATTACACGCCACATAACCGATATTGCATCAATAATAGCTCCATCAGTCAGACTGTTGAATAGTACCCTCAGCAAACAAATAGTTGATGATTCAAAAAAGGCATCAGCTTACGCTTATCAGTTGGTAGCCTGCAATGAAGAAATCTTGACGCAATCTGAGGATTTCAACGATACAGAGGAGAATTGGGAGGAAACCTGTCATGATGGGGTGGCGTTATTAGAATCTGCGATGTACTCGTTGCTCTTCACACTGGCGGCTTGTCGGCTTGTGAAAGAATGTGATTGCTTTAATGTTCCTGAAAAAGTCAGAAAATTCTGTGGTCGATGGGCGAACCAACTTTCAGGAAAGGGGCCTGGTGATAAAGTCACGGCGTTCGAAGCGATCAGTTGTTTTTATGCACTACGGCACGATACGAAATTCTGGTCTGAATCAATGAGGCGCGTTGCTTCTTTCGATTACCAGAGGTACATGCCATTTTTGTGTGACGCTCCAACTGACGAAGTTGGTTTTTATCCTGTTTTTGCTCAACTCGCATATCCGGCGCATAACAACATATCTGAGACTAAACGATTTCAATATGCCGCTGAAGGAAAGAATACGACGATGCAGTTGGATGTACTACCCTTTGATGAATGTCGCTATGTTTATGATTGGCTCGCTACATCCCAATTAATTGACAATGATTGGCTGGATGAATCCAGACAACTTGTTTTTCGTTTTGCGCTTGACCGCATCGCGAAAACAATAAGATGGTATCAAGACGATTTCCTTTTTGGTTGCCATGCCGTTGGGATAGATGATGACTATTTTTCTCCGCCCGAATACAGTTTGCGAGAACGTATTCAAGCTGCAAATAATGGTTAAGGAACCACTGTTTAATCGGATAAAATACCCCTGACAAACGTTGTTTGGTTAACACATTGCCATTATAAGACCTTGTCCAAGCAATATCGCCTTGAACATCATCAGTTCATCAAAGGGGGTCTGACCGCCTCCACGGGTTTCGTCTCGCTTGTACAGATTCTTCAGGTGAACTCGCAGGGATTCCCAATCCATCGGCACCGACAGCTTCTTTAACTGGCTGTCCAGTATCACTCGTTGTTCCAATTCCAATGTCCCGAAACTTGTTTGCATTCAATTCCTCATTTGAAGGGGGGATACTCAATCATTATGAACCAAATAACAGTTGTGCAGGGGCCTTCATATGGATGAGTGAAAATCACAGAAAAAATCACATTACAGCTTAAATCGATTTATTCAGGACCGACTAAGAAAGCAACAGGCGCAAACTTACGGTGAGGTGCTGAGTGCGGAAGAGAGGAGGCGGGCGGTGATGTCCACGATGGGGATGACCCGATCATAGGCCATGCGCGTCGGGCCGATCACGCCTAGCGTTCCCACAATATCGCCATTGACCTGATACGGCGCAGTAACCACACTCATATCTTCCATCGGCAGCAGCCGGGAATCGCCGCCGATGTAAATCTGGACGCCGGAAGCCCGGCTGGATACGTCCAGCAGCTTCATCAACTCGGTTTTTTGCTCGAACAAATCAAACAACTGCCGCAGCGATGAAAGGTTGTACGTGAGATCGGCAACGCCCAGCAGGTTTCTTTCACCTGAAATCACCACCGTTTCACTGTCCTCGGCAAGCGCCTCGCTGCTGGCCTCAATGGCCGAAGCCATAAGGCGGGACAAATCCTGATGCAGTTCCCGCAATTCCGTGTGCAGCCGCATACGAATTTCGTCCAGCTTCAGACCGCTGTAATGAAGGTTGATGTAGTTGGCCGCTTCCACCAGTTGGGCAGGCGTATAGTCTGTGTCTGTCAGAAGCAGGCGGTTTTGCACATCCCCGTTGGGCGAGACAATCACCAGCAGGATGCGTTTTTCGGAAAGACGCAGAAATTCAATCTGCCGGAAGGCCAACTCGCGCCGGGGCGCCAGCACCACCCCCGCAAAATGAGACAGCGAGGAAAGCGTTTGCGCCGCGTGGGCAAGCACCTTTTGCGGTTGTCCCATATGCAGACGCTGCTGGATGCTGGATGCCACCGCGCTCTCGCTGATGGGCTGCACCGTCAGCAGCGCGTCCACAAAAATGCGAAAGCCCCGTGGCGTGGGGACGCGGCCTGCCGAAGTGTGCGGGCTGGAGACAAAGCCCATTTCCTCCAGATCCGCCATGATGTTGCGGATAGTTGCGGGAGAAAGCTCCAGACCGGAAAGTTTTGAAAGCACGCGCGAGCCAACCGGCTGGCCTTCGGCAATATACCGTTCCACCAGGGTTTTCAGCAGGCTTTTGGCGCGTGGATCAAGTTGCATCGCTTTATTGTAGGCAAGGTTATTTCCCGATTCAATAGCATAACCTGTATTGCAGAAAGGGACATTGACAAAGTACTCAAAAAACAGGATGGTATAGGATTGTGCGGTATTCGATACTGTTTTTGCCCATTTCATTTTAAACATGTCTGAAAATAAAAAAATCTTTGCCCTTGTTTCCCGGTCTTATACCGAGAGCATCCTGGGTTCAATGAAAAAAATAGCGGATTTTCTTGAGCAGGCCGGTTATGGCGTGGTGTATGAATCGCAAACGGCGATGAATGTGCCGTTTGACGGAATTGTGCCGATGAATATAGAAGACATCGGCACAAAAGCCTCGGCAGCCATCGTAATAGGAGGGGATGGCACCATGCTGGGGATTGCACGCCAGCTTGCGCCCTATACCGTGCCGCTGATGGGCGTCAATCATGGGCGCCTTGGCTTCATGACGGATATCCCTTTGGACGAGATGCTAGCCGTGCTGGAGCGGATGATACAGGGGAAATATGTGTCCGAAACCCGTTTCCTGATAGAGGGAGCGATTATTCGCGGCGGGGAAGCCATCTATCAGGCTGCGGCCTTTAACGATATTGTGATTTGCCGGGGTGGTGGTTCGGGTCTGATTGATCTGAAAGTGGAGGTGGATGGTCACTTTATGTACCAGCAGCGCTCCGACGGGCTGATTGTTTCCACGCCGACTGGTTCCACCGCGTATTCGCTTTCCGCAGGCGGGCCGATGATGCATCCCAATCTGGCCGGCATTGCCATTGTGTCAATCGCCCCGCATTCGCTGTCAAATCGGCCTATTGTCGTGCCGGACACCAGTGAAATCGTGGTGGAACTGATAGAGGCGCACCAGCCCAGTGTGAACTATGACTCACAGTCCTTCGCCAGCCTGAGGGTGGGCGACCGGATTGTCATCAAGCGTTCGCCTCATACCATCACCTTCGTGCATCCGCAGGGCTGGAGCTACTATGACACCTTGCGCAACAAGCTGCACTGGGGAGAAACCGCACGGCGGGAGAAGAAATGATCCCGCGTTACGGAAGATAACGCGAACCGGCCATGCTGCATACGCTTTCCATCCGCGATTTTGTGATTGTGGATTCCCTGGAACTGGAATTTGGGGAAGGCTTTTCCGCGCTCACCGGAGAAACCGGTGCGGGCAAGTCCATTCTGATTGACGCGCTGGACCTGGCGCTGGGCGCGCGGAGCGATCCGGCGGTAGTCCGGAGTGGCGCGGCCAGGGCGGACATCAGCGCCGAATTTTCCGTCAGCGAGCCGGTGAAAGCCTGGCTGACCGAAAACGGGATGGAAGCGGAAGAGGACATGCTTCTGCTTCGGCGTGTCATTGACGCTGCGGGCCGTTCCAGAGGCTTTATAAACGGCGTTCAGGCCACCACGGCGCAAATGCGGGAACTGGGCGCGCTTCTGGTGGATATTCACGGGCAGCACGCACATCAGTCCTTGCTTAAAACCGAAGGGCAGCGTACCCTGCTGGATCGTCATGCCGGATTACAGGAGCTACAGGCGGAAACCGCGCGCCTGTACCGGCTGTGGCAGGAATACCTTTCGCGCTGGCTTGAGGGAGAAGGCCAGGCGCAGCGCTTTGCTGAAGAAAAAGAACGCCTCGCCTGGCAGGTGGAAGAACTGGAAAATCTGGGGCCAAAGCCGGATGAGTGGCAGGAAATCAGCGCCAGCCATGCCCGCCTGGCCAATGCGGCCAGCCTTGTTGGCGGCGCGGGAGAGGCGCTGGCTGAAATCGGCGAATCGGAGCAGCCGATGGTGTCGCGGCTGAACGCGGTACAGCAAAGGCTTGCCCGCCTGGCGGAGCTGGATGACGCTCTTTCCCCGACTGTTGAATTGCTGGAATCCGCGCGCATCCAGTTACAGGAAGCGGTGTACGCCTTGCGGGATTATCTTTCCCGCGCGGAGCCTGATCCTGATCGCCTCATGCAGGTGGAGGCGCGGCTGGATGCCCTGCATTCGGCGGCCAGAAAATACCGGGTTGCGCCGGAAGCCCTGCCTGAAGAACTGGCGTTGCAGCAGGCCAGGTTGCGCGAGTTGGAAGAAGCTCAGGATATCGCCGCGCTACAACAGCGGGAAGCCGAGGCAAAAGCCGCCTACATGACGGCGGCGAAATCCCTGGGAGAACAGCGTGCCGCAGCGGCGGAGAAAATGGGCCGGGCTGTCACGGAGGCTATGGATGGCCTTGGCATGGCGGGCGGGCAATTTGCCGTCAGGCTGAATCCGGTTGCGCCGGGCGCGCACGGGCTGGAGCAGGTTGAGTTTATGGTGGCGGGACATTCCGGTTCTCCCTTGCGCCCGTTAGCCAGAGTGGCTTCCGGTGGTGAGCTGGCGCGCATTGCCCTCGCGATTTCTGTCATTGCCTCAACCGCCACCGAAACGCCCACCCTGATTTTTGATGAAGTGGACAGCGGGATTGGCGGCGGTGTGGCGGAAGTGGTTGGTCGCCTGCTGAAAAAGCTGGGCCGTGAACATCAGGTGCTGTGCGTGACCCATCTTCCACAGGTGGCGAGCCAGGCAGCTACCCATTTCCGGGTCAGCAAAAACGCCCCGGAAGAAGCCAGTCATCCGCTTTCCCGCATGGTCAGGCTGGACGAAAAAGCGCGCGTTGAAGAAATTGCCCGGATGCTGGGCGGTGTTGAAATCACGCCTATTACGCGCAGGCACGCCAAAGAAATGCTGGATGCCGGATAGCGTGATGTCAAAAAACGGCTTGAAAAGCCCGCAGGTGTCCCCATCTGGCAAGCGTTACTGAAGTTTTAACCGGGAGGAAATTGTGCAGGACGAAAAAAAAGAGGACGCGCCGTCCGAAAATGGGCAAAACGCCACGCTGGATGACATAGTCGTACCGGCTGAAGAACTGGCGACAGAGGCGCTGTCTCTTGAGATACAACTGATCAAGGCGGAAGAAAAAGCCGCTGAAATACACGACGCTTTCCTGCGTGCCAGGGCCGAAGCGGAAAATATCCGCCGCCGCGCCCAGGAAGATGTAGCCAAGGCGCATAAATTCGCCGTGGAAAGTTTTGCGGAATCCCTGCTGGCTGTCAAGGACAGCCTGGAAATGAGCCTGAAGGTAGAGACCGCTTCCGTGGCCTCCATTCAGGAAGGCGTGGAAGCCACACTGCGCCAGTTGACGCAGGTATTTGAAAAAAACAGGCTGATGGCGATTGTGCCAGAAAAAGGGGAAAAACTGGATCCGATGAGGCACCAGGCTATCTCGGCGGTGCCTTCCGATCAGGAACCCAACACCATTGTGGACGTGCTGCAAAAGGGCTACATGCTGGCTGATCGCCTGCTGCGCCCGGCGATTGTCGTGGTTGCTGCGGGAAAATGACGCCGGGAAAAGGGAAAGCGGAGGCCACATATATTTGTGCGGACTTTCCCTTGAAATCACCGAAAGCAGCGCCATATAAAACGAAGTAAAGCAATAAAGGGGCCGGAAACGGCGGCACGGCAATCACAGACGTGTGCCGGATATACATGGTTCGGAAATAAACGGTTTGAAAGGAAGAAAATGGGAAAGATTATCGGCATTGACCTGGGTACAACCAATTCATGTGTCTCTGTAATTGAGGGTGGGCAGTCCAGAGTCATTGAAAATGTGGAAGGTGCGCGCACCACGCCATCCATCATTGCCTATCAGGAAGATGGCGAAACGCTGGTTGGCGCGGCAGCCAAACGGCAGGCGGTCACCAATCCGAAAAATACGCTGTTTGCGATCAAGCGCCTGATTGGTCGCCGCTATGACGAGAAAGAAGTGCAAAAGGATATCGGCATCATGCCGTTTTCCATCGTCAAGGCAGACAATGGCGATGCCTGGGTTTCCGTGCTGGACAACAAGCGCCTTGCGCCACAGCAGGTATCCGCCGAAGTATTGCGCAAGATGAAAAAAACCGCCGAGGATTACCTGGGCGAAGAAGTGACCGAAGCGGTGATTACCGTTCCGGCCTATTTCAACGATTCGCAGCGTCAGGCTACCAAGGATGCGGGCCGCATTGCCGGCCTTGATGTCAAGCGCATCATCAACGAGCCGACTGCGGCTGCGCTGGCCTTTGGCCTGGACAAGGCCGGAAAGGGCGACCGCAAGATCGCGGTCTAGGACCTGGGTGGCGGCACCTTCGATATTTCCATCATCGAAATTGCCGATGTGGAAGGCGACAAGCAGTTTGAAGTGCTCTCCACCAATGGCGACACCTTCCTGGGCGGCGAGGACTTTGACCAGCGCCTGATTGATTTCATCATTGAGGAATTCAGCAAGCAAAACGGCATTGATCTGAAAAAGGACCCGATTGCGCTTCAGCGCATCAAGGCTTCGGCGGAACGCGCCAAGATCGAGCTTTCTTCAGCGCAGCAAACCGAAGTGAACGAGCCGTACATCGCCATGAACAACGGCGCGCCGCTGCACCTGAATGTACGGATATCGCGGGCCAAGCTGGAATCGCTGGTGGAAGAACTGATTGACCGGACCATTGAGCCGTGCAGGATTGCGTTGCAGGATGCCGGGCTGAAGGCGGGAGACATCAACGACAT
>JAISIS010000137.1 GCA_031261905.1 Burkholderiaceae bacterium | reverse complement strand
CGCGGAAGACCTCAAGACGTTTTCCCGATGTGGGTTGCGGATATGGATTTCCCCGCGCCGCCCTGCGTTATAGACGCTCTGACGGAGCGTTCACGCCACGGCATATTCGGTTACTCCGATACAAAAGCCGACTACTTTGACGCCGTTGCCGCTTGGTTCAGTACGCGTCACAGGTGGGCCGTTGAGCCGGAGTGGCTTGTCAAGACTCCCGGTGTTGTATTCGCGCTGAACGTCGCGATTCGTGCGTACACAAACGCTGGAGACGCTGTAATGATACAACCTCCCGTTTACTACCCGTTCAGCGAAGCCGTTAAGTTGAACGGCCGACGGCTTATTGAGAATCGGCTTGTCTATGAGGCTGGTCGATACTCAATCGACTTCGACGATTTCGAGGCGAAGATTGTGCGGAATAGCGTGAAGCTGTTTATCCTTTGCAGTCCGCATAATCCGGTCGGACGCGTCTGCTCGCCTGATGAGCTTACGAGACTTGGCGAGATTTGCGTCAGGCACAACGTGATTATTGTTGCCGACGAAATCCATCAAGACTTTGTCTATCAGGGACATACGCATACGGTATTTGCGAGTTTGAGTCCGGAGATTGCGTCACGCACAATCACGTGCACAGCACCGAGCAAGACCTTTAACCTCGCGGGACTGCAAATAGCGAACATCTTTATCAGCGAACCGAACCTGCGCAACCAGTTTGTCGATGAGTATGAGCGGAGTGGGTTCAGTCAGGTCGGTACAATGGGTATTGTCGCCTGCCGTGCGGCGTACCAAAGCGGAGCTGTGTGGCTTGACGAACTGCGGAAGTATTTGCTCGGCAATTCTCAGCTAATGCGCCGCTTTTTGAGCGAAAACTTGCCGCAAGTCAAATACGCGCCGCAGGAGGGCACATATCTCGCGTGGCTCGACTTTACCGAGTTCGGGCTGAGCGATGCCGAACTTCGTAACATCATTACCAACCGCGCGAAGCTGTGGCTTGACGATGGCACTATGTTTGGCTCCGGCGGCTCAGGGTTCGAGCGGCTGAACTTCGCGTGTCCTAAAAGCGTCTTGCTTTCGGCATTGGAGCGACTGGCAATAGCGTTTTCGGGTTTATGAAATACGTAAAACGTAGAACAACCCCTGCCTGATTTGTTCGGTCAGGGGTTGTTCTTTCTTATGTTGCAATGACCGACGAGCGGCGCAAGAAACTGATCCTGGACGCTGTATACGACCTGGACGAATTTGAGTTTGAGGGGCCAGATGAATAAGGGGGAAAGTATGGGTCTTTCCCCCTGCCCTTTTTCAACCCTTCTTGTCGCTGGCGGACGGAACCCCGTTGGCAAACTTGTCCTTGACGAAGCTATCAACCTTGCCTTGCAGCTTGGGAGCCTCCATTTTCATACGACTGAGGAACGAGCGGTAAAACACCGTTTCGTACAGCATGACGATGCCGATACGGGTTCCGATGGAAAGTGTTTTCCATTCTTCATTGGTGGGCGCCCAGCACATCCACTCAGGATCATTGCGCATCTGCTCTATTGAGACATCCAGCTGATTTTCCAGGTTGCCGTGAAAGAAGTCATCATGGCCAAGCGCGCCGGCCAGGTTCATGGCGTGTATGGTAGGAATATGGAGAAATTCCGCAATTTTCTTGAGCTTTTCCTTGCTGAGAGAGGAAATCTTCCGATGACCATTTGCAATGGAATACCAGTAAATAGGCGTAACACCAATCATTTCGGCGATATGACGATCCTGCACTGCAAGTTCAACAGAACGCACCCTGATTTTGTTAATGAGCTTCAGGCCATCTATTTCTCGCTGACGTTTGCTTTTTCTTGCAACTTTCGCATCTGCGGAAAGCTCCGTAGTATCGCGCCTGGTTTTCCTTGTGCGGGTTTTGGCTTGAATTACCGGAGACATAACTCCTCCCTGAAAATAGTTTCATAAAAATTCAGGGAACAACACTATGGCATACTTTTCACTGGAAAGCCATGCCCGAAGGGCAAACATCCGGGAAACATCTTCCCTCAAGCGAGCACAGCAACCGAAAAAACTATTCTGACCCATCTGCATGCCCCGAAAATAACTTGGATAATCCGGGCGTATTGTTGCGGCACAAACAGAACTCAGATTTAGTGTTTTTCCCTTTTCCGACTAATACCCAAGCTGATACTTATTGCCTGCCGGGTTCCGGCGTATCAGCCACATTGAAAAAACATTACGTTTCATCATACTGCAAAAAAAAAATTCACATTTCATTATATTGCATGAAAATTATACCACCTCAAAATACCACCACAATCTCATATATAACAAATATATCTTTGCATATTTATCATATGTCTAAATTCTATATATGAAAATTTGCCTCATACCTATATCTTTGAGAGATAAACAGATATAGATGAAACTGGATGACGCGGCTTAGTGAATATAAAACAAAGCCATACTGCATGTACGGTTCGGCTTTATATTCTGGCGTTTATACCGGTACCAAGGAGGCACAAATGAAAAATCTGAAAATAGGCACAAGGCTGGTTGCCGGCTTTGTCATCGTACTGGCGTTGATGGTAATCATGGCGCTTACCAGCAGTTGGCAACTGTACGGAGTTGATCGCGCGTCAGATAATATGGCGTCCGATATCGTCCCGATGGAGCTTGCCGCCAGAAACTGGCTGGGCCATACAAAATTGAACGGTGAACGCGCCTACCTTCTGGCAATCGGCATAAATCCTGAGGACGAGGCGGAAATCTCCGCCAGGATGAAGGAAACCAGCGCAACCATTACTACAATCCAGAAAACGCTACTCAGCAAGGAACTGGATCAAAATGAAAAGGCAATGCTGGAAACCATCCATGGGAACCGAAAACAATACATAGAGGTTCGCAACGAGATATCCAGGCTCCGTAAAGCAGGCCAGGCGGCAGAATCCAGGCAAATGATCCAGAGCCGGATGAAGCCGCTTTACAACACCTATGTTGGAAGTATTGAGAAATTTGCCGAATACCAGCATACCCTCACCCAGAAGGCCAATCAAAGCATTACCGATACCTACCACAGTGGTCTGATGATTATTGCGATACTGACTGCTTCGGCCGTATTGTTTGGCATGATTATCGCCTGGCGTCTTACACGGGGCATTACGCGCCCGCTGAATCTTGCCGTTCAGGTGGCGCAAACCGTTGCTGCAGGCAACCTGACCAGTAAAATCAGGGTCGATTCCAAAGACGAAACGGGACAGTTGATGGAGGCCTTGAAGAACATGAATGAAAGCCTGCTGAAAATGGTATCCAATGTCAGAAACAGTGCTGATGCGATTTCCACCGCGGCATCGGAAATTGCGTCAGGCAACCAGGATCTTTCTTCCCGTACAGAACAGCAGGCCAGCGCCCTGGAAGAAACCGCCTCCAGCATGGAAGAATTGACTTCCACCGTACGCCAGAACGGAGACAACGCCCACCGGGCAAATCAGCTGGCTTCCACGGCAACGAATATCGCCATCAAGGGTGGTGAAGCCAATACCAGGGTCGTATCAACTATGCAGGAAATTCACGATGCCGCGCACAAGATTGAAGAAATCATCAGCGTCATTGACGGTATTGCCTTCCAGACCAATATCCTGGCGTTAAATGCGGCAGTAGAAGCCGCACGCGCCGGAGAACAGGGCCGTGGCTTTGCTGTTGTCGCCAGTGAGGTTCGGAGTCTTGCGCAACGTTCGGCTGAAGCCGCACGGGAAATCAAACTGCTGATCAGCAACTCCGTGGCGACCATTGCCACTGGCGGCGCTATGGTCCAGGAGGCCAACCAGACAATGGAAGAAATAGTCACCAGCATCCGCCGGGTAAACGACATCATGAATGAAATCACGATGGCGACTCAGGAACAGGTGCATGGGATTGAGCAAGTCAATACAGCCGTTACCGAAATGGACACCGTATCGCAACAGAATGCGGCACTGGTGGAAGAAGCGGCGGCGGCGGCAGAAAGCCTGCAGGATCAGGCTCGCGGCCTTGTACAGGCCATGAGCATCTTCCGTACCACACCCGGCACGGCGGTAACAGCCGAGATTCCCGGCGTGAAAAAACTTCCCAAAACCGCTTACAGTAGAGGCGTTACGCTCCCCGCTCTCGCCGCCGCGTGCGATGATGAAGTGCTGGAAACATTCTGACAAATCCGGTACTTGAGAGCACAAAAAAAGGGGGGATATTCCTCCCTTTTTTCGTTCACGGTAACGTCTGTTTCAACTGGACAATCTTCTCAAAGTCGGCCAGCGGCATCGGCATCTGCAGATGAAATCCCTGTACATAATCGGCATGGCACTCCTGGCAATATCGCAGTTGCTCTGCCGTTTCCACACCTTCAATGCATACTTTTTTCCCCATGGAGTGAACCAGGTCAACCATCAGGCGGATAAAAGATTTGGAATAGGCGTTTGTTGAAATACCCTGGATAACGGTACGGTCAATCTTGACAATATCAATAGGCAATTCTCGCATATTGCCAAGAGAAGAATCACCTGCACCAAAATCGCTCATTGAAATCTGTATCCCGTGCTCCCTGAATTCCTCCGAAAGCGCTTTCATCCTGCCCATGTCATAAATGACCATGTTTTCCGTGATCTCGAAGATAATATTGGCCGGGTTAACGCCGGTTTCCTTCATAATCGTCATCACACGCTCAAGAAAATCCTGCTGCTGGAACTGGCGCACAGAAATATTAATACTCACCCAGAATGAAGGATTGGTTTCGTTGACATGGCGACATACCTGTGTTGACTCGCGGAGAACAAACTCTCCCACCTGCACGATCAGCCCCAGATATTCCGCCAGCGGAATAAACTGCACAGGCGGTACAGAGGAACCATCGGGCAATGTCCATCGCAGCAGCGCCTCGGCGCCAACCACGACTCCGCTACTGTCCGTCTGGGGCTGATAAAACACGGAAAAACCGCTGAAGTTGTTATCAATGGATTCCAGCATCTCTTTTTCCAGTTCAGCGTGCCTGACAAAATCATTATCCTGCGCCGAATTGTAAAAAGCATAGCTGTTCTTGCCGGATCTTTTTGCCTGGTACATGGCAATATCCGCATGCTTGATAATATCCTTGCTGTCCTGATAGTCTTCGGGAAAGGCCACAACGCCAATACTGAGCGAGCAGTAAAAGCTCTTGTCCATGACATTCCACGGCAACTGTACTCTGCCCAGCAACTTTTCAATGACCCTGTGCACGGACTCCGCGTATTCGGGGTGAAGCAAAATGACAAATTCAGCACCGCCAAAACGAAAAACTTCCGATTCCCGCCCGAAGCTGTCCAGCAGAAAAGAAGCGAATGATCTCAGAATGGCATCGCCATAATCATGCCCACAACTATCATTTATGATTTTAAAATCATCAATGTCGATGAAAAGGATATAGCTGGCCTGCCCGTTTTCTTTTGCCTCACTGATCGCCTTATTCAGATGCCTTTCCAGATCATAGCGGTTGTGCAACCCTGTCAACCGGTCCGTCAGCACCATATTGCCGACCACCATATCGTTGCGCTTTCTCAGGAGCGTAGCAGAAACCAGCTTGGCAATATTCCTCAGAAATGTCACCGTACCAGAATCCCATTGGCGTTTTTTGACGCATTCATCAAAACAGATAAAACCAAAAGGAACATCCTGAACACAGACGGCAAACATGGCCAAAGCCTTTATCTCTTCAGTCTCAAAGCGTTTTTTCATCCCGCCGGGATTTTCGCCATTGTTGACAAGCAGCAGGCCGGATTCCATCAGGGTGCTTGCCACACCAGGCAAATCATTCTCGTAACTCAGGAAAACGTCTTCTTTTATCGGGGAAATACCGGTATTGCACCACTCATGCATGATGGTGCTGCGGGTATGGCCTGAATTGCACTCAAAGAGCGTAACCCGGCTGACATCCAGGTAAGCGCCTGCCCCATCCAGAATAGCCTGCAGCGCCTTGTCCGGGTCCGCGTCATACATCTTTTGCAGGATGTCATTCAGGGCAGTATTCTGCCTCAGGTCATCCTCAATTTTTTTAATATTGGATTTTGTTTCGGTGTAATCCCGTATTACGGTATCGTAATAAAGGATCTTGCCGTCCAGGTCGCGCTTGGCTCTGCTCGTGTCAGTGACCCATAAAAACGAATTATCCGCCCGTATAATCCGGTAAAGAATGCTGAACTGATCCGTCCTGTCCTTATCGTACTGTCTGAGGACTTCAGCAACACTTTCACGATCATCCGGATATACAATATCCATCCAGTTGAGCTTCCAGGACAGAAAATCGTCTTTTGAATAGCCATAGGCGGAGACATTTCCGCTCACAAAAAGCGTGGCATAACCTTTATCGGGACCAGCCACCCTGAGTGCAATAGAAGGGCTTCTTTCAACAATTTCAGATGTATTTTGTTCTATTTCTATCATACGATTGTCATATCATTTTGATGCCACACATCGCCTGTTCTGCGCATCAGAGCAAGGCAGGCGGCGTTTCCAGGATTCATACGGGTAACCAGGGCCATACGCTGCTGTAAAAAGAAGGACGGCATCTTCCGATTTACCGCCCTCTGACTATGTTTTAGCGGTGATCCTTGCGCCATTCCTTCTGTTGTTCCCGGCGGTCTTTCTCGCGCTCGTGGCGATCTTTTCTCAATTCTTTCTCACGATCCCGGCGGTCTTTGTCATATCCTCTGCGATCATTATCCCGGTCTCTCCGGTGATCCCTGCGGTCCTTGTCCCAATCGCCACGGTGACCCCTGCGATCCTTGTCCCGGTCTCCCCGATGCTCCCGGCGATCCTGATCGCGATCCCTGTGCTGAGGTTGTGCGGAAGTCGGCAAAGCTGTTAATGAAAAACAAAAGCAGATCAATAATGCCAACAATGATTTTGCGCTTTTTCTCATATGAACTCCTCACTGATGAACGTGTCACCTCCGGAAAACCGGCTTCCATTATACTTCTCCCGATTTTTCAATTGTATTGTACATCTTTTCACATCACGTACGTATAAATTGTGATATCGGAGTGCCGCTTAACGGAAAAGTGAAAATCGCTTAAACTCACAGGAACGGACACTCCAATTCAAAAAAGGAACCATCATGCAAAACGATGCGATTGAACAAGTTTATTTCAGCCCGGCTGGTACAACCAAAGTGGTTGTAAGCGAAATCAGCAAAGCATTCTTCGGTCAAAAAAACGAATTCAATCTGATGTGGGATCCTCTGGATGAAGAAACCATCATCCCTTCAAGCACACTGGCTATTGTGGCCATGCCTGTATTTTCCGGCAGGATTCCTGCGCTCTGCGCCCAGAAGCTCTCCAACCTGAAAGGCAGTAATACTCCCGCCATTGCCGTTGTGACTTATGGAAACCGCGCATATGAAGATGCGCTGCTTGAACTGAAGAATATTCTGGAAGGTAATGGCTTTGTCCTGCTCGGCGCGGGAGCCGTTGTGACCCAGCATTCCATTTATCCGCAAGTCGGCGCCGGGCGGCCCGATGCGCAAGACCGGAGAGCACTCACCACTTTTGCCAGACAGTGTTCGCAAAAGCTCCGCGCCTTCCCGGAAACGCCCCTGCCGCCAATCGAAGTCAAGGGTAACTTCCCGTACAGGGAATACCGAACGCTGACGATGAAGCCGACCGTAAACGACAATTGCACCTTGTGCGGCATTTGCGCTTCCGTGTGCCCTGTCAATGCTATCCCGCCTGACAATCCGAAAACCAAGGATATGTCGCTGTGCATCACATGCACCGCCTGTATCGCGGTCTGCCCTGAAAGGGCGCAGGGATTTCACACGCCGGAATACGCTGAATATGGCGTCAAATTTGCGGAAAAAAACAGCGCCCGGCAGGAACCGGAATTCTTCATGTAACGGGAAAAAAGGGAGAAGCGCCGAAAAACGGCGGCAGGAAAAAATGCCGCCTTACCGCCCTGCAATGGATTGCATCAGCGCGGAGTACTCCCTCAGACACTGCTCATAGGAAGTCAGGGAATTCAGACCCGAAGCGATCACATCGGGCGCGTTACATATTCCTGCATAAAAGGAAAGCAGATGCGGCCTGACGGCATCGCCAAAGCTGCCCAGCATAAAAATGGCGAAATCGGAAAAGAAGCGGGATTCGCCCTGAACATAGGCCAGCGCAATCGTAGCGCCTGCAACATACATTTCGGGATCAAATTTTGCGCCAACCTCGGAAAGGCGGGTTTTTAACCGCACATAAGCCGCCTGCAGCGCCTTGGGCGCAAAAAATTGCATACCGCGCTCTCCGGCAACGCCACCTTGCCCGGCACGCTTTCCGGCTGCATTGCTATTGGCCATTTCCGCACGTTCCTGCAAGCCGGATTGCCTTACGGAGCGGGCCACGCCATCTGATTTGATGATGCCATGCCTGGATAAAATACCCATAACTTTCTGCCCTGAATCCTGTTTTTTTTCCGGCACTATAGCAGTTTTTTTCCGGACGCTGCAATTTTTTTAATGCGCCATGTACTTCTGCTTTTTATCTCTTTTGCCGCATGGTAGTATCCGTAATGCCGCATGGTAGTATCCGTAATGAGGGAGGCAATTTTACAATTTTTGTAGTAACTGCCTGGGAGATAAAATGAAACTGACGTTTCTTGGGATCGGGCAAATGGGCCTGGGTATGGCCGCCCGCCTCGCACAAGCTGGACTGAATATCTGCGTCTATAACCGCACAATCGAAAAATGCGCACCTTTGCGGGAAATGGGCGCAACCGTAGCCTCAACACCAATGGAAGCAGTCGCAAATGCCGGCATTATCTTTACGATGCTCTCGGATGATGCCGCGCTTCAATCGGTCATGAATACGGAAGTCATCAAACGCATGCCGGAAGATGCTATCCATATTTCAATGAGCACCATCAGCGTTGCACTTTCCGCACAAATGTCGAAAGAACACACTGCCATGGGGCGCGCCTATCTTGCCTGCCCTGTATTTGGCCGCCCTGACGCTGCCGCTGCCGGGCAGTTGAGGCTCTGCATGGCAGGCAATCTGGCGCACAAGGAGAAGGTTATGCCTTATCTCTCGCCCATGGGTAAGGTCTGGGATTTTGGGGAATCGCCAGAGAATGCCAATGCCGTCAAGCTGGCGGGCAACTTTATGATCTGCTCCATGGTGGAACTGTTGAGCGAGGCTTTCCTGCTGGTCGAAAACAATGGCGTGCCGCCCGGAAAATTTGCCCAGTTTATTTCCAGCACCTTGTTTGCCGCGCCAATTGTTCAACTCTACAGCCAGTTGATCCTCCATGCTGATTTTGACAATCCCGGATTTACCGCAAGGCTGGCGGCAAAAGATATGAGCCTGGTACGCAGCGCGGCAAAACAGAGCAAAACGCTCATGCCGTTTTCGAAAATTGTGGAAGAACGTTTCCTTGAGGCCATCAAGAAAGGGCTTGGCGAGAAAGATATGACCATTATCTCCCGCGCACCGCACGGCAATGTGGCGCGGCCCATGCCAGGCTGATGCCCCGTGCGCAGTCCAAACGAAAGCACCACCTTAAATAAAACGAAAGGCACCCCATGAACATCTGGCACGATATTTCAGCTGACCGCGTAACTCCCGACTCATTTTATGCAGTCATTGAAATTCCACGAGGCAGCAAGGTTAAATACGAACTGGACAAGGAAACCGGCCTGCTGCTGATGGACCGTGTTTTGTACACATCAACACAGTATCCGGCAAATTATGGCTTTATTCCCCGCACCTATGCGGGCGACAATGATCCGCTGGATGTGCTGGTGCTTTGCTCCGAGGTGCTTGAGCCGCTTTCCCTGGTCAGATGCTTCCCTATCGGCATTATCAGCATGGCCGACAGCGATGAAAGGGATGAGAAAGTCATTGCCCTTCCCTACGGTGATCCTGTTTACAAGGAATATGACGGCATCAATGAATTGCCGCAGCATATCGCCAGCGAAATTTCACATTTCTTTTCCGTGTACAAGGCGCTGGAAGGCAAGAGTACCGTTATTGAAGATATTGCCGGGCCGGAAGAAGCCAAACGCATCATCAGGGAATACATTGAGGCATACGAAAGGAAGCGCCCCGAACTGATGAATGCCAAATAACGCCTCATTTGTAACGGACAGACTGCGGCGTATTCAGGAAATCATACTGTGAATGCAGCCTGTGCTTGCTGCGGGGATTGATCGTGCCGTCCTCATTGATGTATTCCAGCACAATCCGTGTTGCCTGTTCCATCTCGTCAAAGGCGGTGGCCATTTTCGGCACATGCGCCTTAAGGTTATCCTCAAGCGCCTCGCGCGCGCTTGCTGCATCCGTATTCGTCTCCCGGTATTCTCCACGCCCTTTTTGCTCATCCCGCAACCAGCGCAGCAAATTATTGTTCCATTTCATGGTTTCCGCAAAGCGTATCTGCGTGGTATAGGCCAAGAGAATATATTTGCCGAGCCGGACATCCCTGATCTTGCCGATGCCGGAAGCGCAAATCGGATAAATGTAATATCGCTCATGCTCAACCGGCACGGCATGTTCCAGATAGCCGCCATCGCCGATCTGCCCAAGCATGGCGCCAGCGCCTTCCCTGTAACCCATATAGAAGAAGGCCAGTTCGTGCCGTGCCGAACACAACAGACTGCGCGCCTCGGCAGATTCCTGTTCCTGTTCCCGCGCCTTCTGGCGTTTTTCATCGCGCAGGCGGTAACTTCTGTACTGCCAGACCAGCACGGCAACCGCCAGCAAAATTGCTGCGGCAATACCAGCTTCCAGCATCCATAACGGCGCTGGAAAATCTGCTGTGCGCCGCGCTTTTTCAGCGCATGCCGCCAGCGGCAGGCTCAACAACAGCAGCAACACTCCGTACATGCCCGGCTTTTTCTTCACGCGAATACTCCTGTCAACGATTACATCCTGCCGGGACGCCAGGCCGCCGCGCCCGGAAGGTGGTATGCGCGTTACGGCAGCATACTGCGAGTTTTGCGGTAGCGCTCGTGCCAGGAAAACACCTTTTCCAGCAGATGAGGCGTATGGCCGCCCCGCTTTTTAGCTTCCTCAAAATACTCGCGCAGCATTTCCTGGTATATAACTGTGGTGCAA